>JBDHGR010000618.1:0-2777 GCA_039589815.1 Gemmatimonadota bacterium
AGTGAAGAAACCGTCCGCCGCGTACGTAGAGCACCCCGAGGACTTGATCGCCGGCAGTGGGAGGATGGATCCCGACGGCGGAACGTTTTTGATCTGAACGGAGACTTGATATGAAGAGGTTCGGCCCTCAGGTTTTCCCGCTTCTCCTTTGCCTTCTTGCCCTGGATGGCGTGGGTTCCACCCTGGACGCCCAGGACTCCCCTGACTAGAAAGGACACTGGGTAGGTTCTATTCTCGTACCAGGGGCTCCCATCGAGATCAATGTCGATCTCATGGTGAATGAAGAGGGGATTTGGTCCGCCGACATCAGCATCCCTGCCCAAATGACCGAGGACTTTCCCCTTTCCGACGTGAAGGTCGAGGGCAGAGAGGTGTCCTTCCGAATGGCAGATGTGCCGGGCGATCCGACCTTCACCGGGGCCCTCTCCGAAGATGGAAAGACCATTTCGGGACCCTTCACCCAGGGTGGTGCGGCACTCGAGTTCACACTGACGAGGAAGGACCCGTAAAGCCTTGACCTAAGGGGGCTTTCAGGTATTATTGAGGTCACAATCAGAAGCGGGGGAGAGTGTCCCCCCACCTTTCGGCCCCAGTTAGGGAGGGGCGCCGCCGGGTTCAAGCGAGAATCGGAGGGCCGTGAGGCTTCTCCGATGCCGCGTGGGCCCGGTCGAGCCGGGCCTTTCTTGTTTGCCCCTGTTCGAGCCCGGACTGGAAGCGGAACGACACAACAAGCGGAGGTTCTGACCCATCAAAGAACAAAAGGTCCGAGTCAACGACCAGATCCGGATCAGCCCCATTCGCCTCATTGCCGATGATGGTGAGCAGGTCGGTATCGTCAGCATCGAGGAAGCTCGAGAACGGGCGGATGAAGCGGGGTTGGACCTGGTTGAGGTTGCACCCGACGCGCGGCCCCCTGTGGTCAAGATGATGGATCACGGGAAATTCAAGTACGAACAGGCTCGAGCGGCCCGGGAAGCCAGGAAGAAACAGCACACCATCCAGGTCAAAGAGGTCAAGTTCCGCCCTGGGATCGAGCAGCACGATTACGAGTTCAAGACTCGGCATGCTCGGAGGTTCCTCGAGGAGGGCAACAAGGTCCGCCTCACCATGATGTTCCGAGGCCGCCAGATCACCCATTCGGAACTGGGGCTGGAGGTGCTGGAGAGGGTGATGGGAGATCTGTCCGATATTGGGAAAGTGGAGTCCCCGCCCAGTTTTGAAGGAAGGGTCATGTTCATGGTCATGGCCCCGTTAAAAGGGATTTAGAGATCACGCGATGCCCCTGAGGGGCTCTCCTGGAGGGGGGCTTTTGGGCCCGCTCCAAGAAGACGGGGGATGCCCCCAAAGGAGTTTTTTTATGCCGAAGATGAAAACCAACCGGGGTGCGGCGAAGCGCCTGCGAAAGACTGGAACCGGCAAGATCCGGCGAATGCGGGCAAATAAGAGCCACATCCTGACAAAGAAGGCTCGGAAGCGGAAGCGGCGCCTGCGTACCGCGACTCTGGTAGCCAAGGCAGACGAGAAGCGGGCCCGGCGCCTGCTGGCGTCGTAAAGAAGAGAGGAGCTGAGACATGCCTCGTGTCACGCACGCCCCCGCACGAAACAAGCGCAAGAAGAAGATCTTCAAGGCGGCAAAGGGATATTTCGGAGGTCGAAAGAACCTCTATCGGACCGCAAAGGACGCGGTGGAGAAGGGATGGGAGCACTCCTACCGCGATCGGAAAAAGAAGAAGAGGGTTTTCAGGCGTCTCTGGATTACCCGGATCAATGCCGCTGCCCGGCAGAACGACCTTTCCTACTCCCACTTCATGAACGGACTCAAACTTTCCGGCATCGAGTTGGACAGGAAGGCTCTGGCGGACCTGGCCGTGAGGGATCCCGGTGCATTTACCAGCCTGGCCGATCGGGCCAAGGAGGGCCTGGCCAAGGCCAGCTGACCCCTCCAACCGCCCGGTTTGGCCAGAGGGCTTCACGACGATTTCGTCGTGGGGCCCTTTGGCGTAGGTTTGCATCTCCTTGTTTGAGGAAGGGAAAACCGAAATCCAATGACTGGGAATACATCCTTGATCGAGGCCTTGCGGGCCCTCGAAGCCCAGGCTCTCGAGGCTGTTTCCGACGCCACCGATCCCGGTGACCTGGAAGCTCTTCGGATTCAGTATCTGGGGAGAAAAGAAGGGCAGATTTCTGGGATTCTCAGGGGGCTCGGAAAGCTGGCACCGGACGATCGCCCGGCAGTGGGCGCCGAGGCCAATCTTGTGAAGGGCCGAGTCCAGAACGCCCTGGAAGAGAGGATTCTAGCCCTGGAAGCTGGGGCGGAGGCCGGCGTCACCGATCTTGATCTCTCCTTGCCCGGTTCCTCTTCTTGGAAGGGCGGACGACACCCGGTGACCCAGGTCATCGATGAGCTCTGGGCCATTTTCCGGTCCATGGGTTTCACCAGGGCCCGGGGCCCCGAAGTGGAAACGGATTGGTATAATTTCGTCGCGCTGAACACGCCCCTCGATCACCCGGCGGTGGACGAGGCCGACACCCTCTACCTGAAGAACGGACTTCTTCTCAGGACGCACACCTCTCCGGTCCAGATCCGGATTATGGAGGGGCATGAGCCACCGATCCGTATCATTGCACCCGGAATGGCCTATCGGAGGGACACGCCCGACGCCACCCACACCCCTGGGTTCCTCCAGCTGGAAGGCCTGGTGGTGGATGAAGGAATCACATTCATCGACTTCAAGGCGACTCTGGCTGAGTTCGCAAGCCGTTTCTGGGGTCCGGGG
>JBDHGR010000619.1:0-2776 GCA_039589815.1 Gemmatimonadota bacterium
CGTTGGCCTCGCCCTGAACCAGCCCGTACTGGTTCGGGAATCCCGGCCGCCCCGAAAAGTCGTCCATCTCATTGTTCAGAATGAAGCCCGCTCCGGTCACCGTCACCTTGCTTCCGAAAAAGGAGTTGATGGTGGTGGTGATGGAAACGGCATTCCCGTCGGCATCCACGACCGAGAGATGAGTCGTCTCACCGTCGTCGTCGGCCTGCCCAAGGCCAGGGCCGACCTCCAGGGCGGGCGTGGCGCGATCCAGGGCGATGGTTTCCCTTCGCTCGGCCCCGTATTCCGCCGAGATCAGGCGTTCCAGGGGGATCTCCACGAAGTCCGGATCGGCCAGGTAGGTATTCCGGTCGGCGTAGGCTCGCTTCCAGGCCTCGGCCAAGAGGTGCACGTGCTCCACCGAATGGTAGCCCATAGATCCCAGATCGAACCCCTCGAGGATCTTGGCCATAGCCGCAAGGGTGGCTCCACCGCTGGAGGTCGGGGGCATGGAAATGAGGGTGTGACCCCGGTATTGAACCTCCACGGGGTCCCGCCAAACGGCCTCCATCCCTGCCAGGTCCTCGTGGGTGATGATTCCCCCTCCTCGCTCCATCTCCGCCACAATGAGGTCGGCCGTCAGCCCCCGGTAGAACCCATCCCTGCCATCTGCCGCGATGCGTCCCAGGGTCGCGGCCAGCTCCTCCTGCACGAAAACCTCACCTGCCCTTGGCGGCTCCCCGGCAGGGAGGAAAGCAGCTTCGGTGGACGGGAAGCTTCGGAGGGTCTCCTCGGCCATTCCGAGCTGGCGGGCCTGGCGCTCCCTGATTTCAAAACCCTCCGCCAACGTAAAGGCTGGTGCCACCAACTCGGACCAAGGCAGACGGCCGAATCGCTGATGGGCTTTCCACAACCCGGCCACGGCCCCGGGAACCCCTACAGCCAGATGGCCAAGGGTGGAAGCCTCCGTCAACTCACCCGCCTCGTCCAGGTACATGTCCCGAGATGCTGCCAATGGTGCCCGCTCCCGATAATCCAAGCTGGCGGTCGTTCCGTCGGCCAACCGAACCACCATGAACCCGCCTCCACCGATGTTCCCGGCCTCCGGATTAACGACGGCGAGAGCGAAGGACGTGGCGATGGCAGCATCCACCGCGTTACCCCCGGCTGCCAGGATCCTGGCGCCAACGGTGGACGCGTATTCATCGGTGCTCACCACCATTCCCCGTTGACTCAGAACGGGCACCTCATCGGCGGAGTACGGCCATCCCTCCGGAAAGGAGATCCCGGAGTCGGCCGGGGTGCAGCCCACCAGGGCGATGATGATGCCCAGGGTGAGGCGTAGCAGGATCGATGAATTGGGCCGGCTAGGGCGAGGGATCCCGGTCTCCCACCGGCTGGGTGGGCGAATCGAAAAGGCCATGAAATGTCACCCTCGAGGATGAAACGGTCTCGGGTTGGGTTAGTTCGGGATAAACCCCACCTGCAGGCGATAGGGAGTTGAAGTTCCGGCGCTGAAAGCTGACACCCTGAAGAAGAACTCGTCGCCAACCTCCACGACGAGGGTGATCGCCTCGTTCCCGCTGTTCCCCTGGAGATCCTGATCGGAGCGCTCTAGAGCCTCCGCAAACTCCCCTGGGCTGAATGCTTCCAGGATGAGGTCGCCCTCATCGGCCCGGGTGGCAACGGTAAGAGTCCCGCCTTTTTCGGCCTTAAAGACGAACCAATCCCAGTGATCTCCAGTGGACCCGTCTAGAGCGTCGGTTCGTTGATCCTGGCCAACCCGAATCCGGGTTGCGGAGCTGGGGGACCCATCCGGGTCTGCCGGCATGGCCAAGCCTGGAAAGGGAAGCCAGGAGACGCCGATCTTGAACGCCCCACTGCCTCCACCGCCGAAAGTCTCCACCCGCACCTGGTACTTCCCGGCTCTGGGGAGGGTCACGGCGAACTGTTCAGCCCCGGAGTCCCCTCCGAGATCCTGATCCGATCTCCCTTCCGGTAGAGGCTGTCCGTCGGCGTCGGTTACGAGGAGGAACAGGTCGGTCTCGCCCGCGGATCTAACCACGATGGTCAGCACACCCGCACTTTCGGCCGGAAACTCGTAGATGGCCGGGGTCTCCCAGTTGGAGGACCCTTCCAGGACCTTCCCAGACACCAGTCCTACGGGGGTTTGGCCAACAACCGGCTCCGCGCTCGCTAGAGCCAAGCCGACGGCAAAAAGGCCTGAGATCGTTCGGCACGAGGAACGGTCGATCATATACCACTCCTTCCTGGGGTTCCCAGAGGACTCGGAGGGCATCCCTCCCGAACCACATTGTATGTAATGCTCGTCACCTGCCAACCCTCCTCCCCCCTTAGCATCGTAAAGACATCGATTCCACAGTGGCTGAACTCACCGTTCAAGTGAAAATCGTAGGGGGTCCACACCATGGCCACCCCATCCTGAACCTGGACGGTCGGATCCCACATCCGTTCCAGGAGCTCTTGATCCTCCCCGCCCAGGCTCTCCAGGAAAGCTACCCGGGACACGGCCCGGAGAGACGGACCCCCTTCCCCCTGCCGGACACTATAGATCATGGCTTCCGGGGTCATGAGTGGCGCGAGAGCGGAGGTGTCGGTGGCGGAGAGAGATTCCAGGAACCGATATGCTACCTGAGCCACCCCCTCCACCGCCTCCGAAACCGGTTCCTGTGCGAGAACGGGAGGGGAGAGGCTCGTCGCCAACGCAAGCGCCCCGGTGAATACCAATGATCTCAAACCCGTCATTCAGTCCTCTCTTTCATCAGAATGCCATCCG
>JBDHGR010000620.1:0-2772 GCA_039589815.1 Gemmatimonadota bacterium
CCGTATGGAGGATGGAGCCCTTCTGGGGACCGACGGTGAAGGGTTCGCCTACGCCATGGAGGCTCTGGAGGTGGGGCGCTTGGGGGTCGCGGCCCAGGCCACGGGTGTCGCGAAGGCGGCTTTTGAACATGCCAGGGAGTATGCGGGGGAGCGGGTCCAGTTCGGCCGGCGGCTCTCCGAGTTCCAGGCGATCCGGTTCAAACTGGCGGAAATGTCCACGCGGATTGCCGGTGCCAGGGCCCTGACGGCTTGGGGGGCCGAGGCGCTGGAAGGGGAGACGGACCCTGAGAGCCCTTCACCGGGCACCCTTGCCGCCATGGCCAAGCTCACGGCTTCTGAGGTCGCCGTCTGGACCACCGACGAGGCTGTACAGATCTTTGGAGGCTACGGATACATGCGGCACTATCCGGTCGAGCGCCTCTTGCGGGACGCGAAGGGCACGGAGATCTACGAAGGCACGAACGAAATCATGAGGCTCGTCATTGCCCGGGAAGCCACCGGGACGGATGGGGCCTGAGGCATTCTCAAACGACAGGGACTAAATTTAAGACGGGGAGGACGGCGGAATGGAGATTTTTGAGAGAATGTGCCACCGGGACCACGAACAGCTGGTGTTCTGGAATGAGCCCCGCATCGGCTATAAGGGGATCATCGCCATCCATAACACCACGCTGGGACCGGCCTTGGGCGGCACACGGCTCTGGAATTATCCCACGGACGACGAGGCTATTGAAGATTCCCTGAGGCTGGCCCGGGGGATGACCTACAAATCGGCTTTGGCGGGGTTGAACCTTGGGGGTGGGAAGTCGGTGATCATCGGCGATCCGAATACCCGTGACCGGGAGATGATCTTCCGGGCCCATGGCCGAGCCGTGGAATCCCTGGCCGGGAGGTACATTACCGCCGAGGACGTGGGGACCTCACCGGCTGACATGGACTTCGTCCACATGGAGACGGAGCATGTTGTGGGCCTCATGGGAAGGTCCGGGGATCCTTCCCCCGTGACGGCTTACGGGGTTTACCAGGGAATGAAAGCAGCAGCCCTTCACAAATACGGAGACGCCTCTCTGTCCGGAAAGCACGTGACGGTCCAGGGGTGCGGCCACGTGGGTTATTTCCTCTGCCAGGACCTGGCAGAGGAAGGGGCTCAGCTCACGGTGACGGATATCGCCCAGCACAAGGTGGATGTGGTGGTGAACGAGTTCGGTGCCAAAGCCGTGCTTCCGGAGGAGATCTACTCGGTGGACGCCGACATCTTCGCTCCCTGTGCTCTCGGGGCCGTTCTGAACGATGACACCCTCGAGGTTCTGACGGTGGATATCGTTGTAGGTGGTGCCAACAACCAGCTGGCCGAAACCCGACATGCGAAGGAAGTGGAAGACAAAGGGATCCTTTACGGTCCCGACTACCTCGTCAACGCAGGCGGTCTGATCAACGTATATGCCGAGATCCAGGGATGGCCTCCTGAGCGGAGCCTGAGGAAAGCGGGGGAGATCTACAACACCCTCCTCCGGATCCTCGAGCTGGCCAAATCTGAAGGCATTACGACGGCCGAAGCATCGGACAGGGTCGCTGAGCAGAGAATGGAAGAAGTGGGATATCTACACAGGACCGAGCTTGGTTCCCTGGAGTTCTGAGCCACCGGCTCCCCGGGTACCCGCCATCCCTTTTCCGCCGTTCGGCCTCCGGTTGTCGGGACCCGTCGCGGGTTTCGGCGGCCGGACGGAAAGAACGCCACAAGTGAGTCGAATCCATGTTGGAGAATCTGAGAGTCACCGATCCCGAGGTTTACGAGGCCGTAAAAGCTGAAGCCGGCCGCCAGACCTCCCAACTCGAACTCATCGCCAGCGAGAATTTTGTATCGCCGGCTGTCCTGGAGGCCATGGGAACGGTCCTCACGAACAAGTATGCCGAGGGCCTCCCCCATAAGCGTTACTACGGCGGGTGTGAGCACGTGGATGTGGTTGAGGATCTGGCCATGGAGCGGGCGAAGACCCTCTTCCAGGCCGAGCATGCCAACGTTCAACCGCACGCTGGGGCCCAGGCGAACATGGCGGCTTATTTTGCCTTTCTGGATCCAGGGGATCGGATCCTGGGAATGAGCTTGAGCCATGGTGGACACCTCACTCACGGCTCCCCCGTAAACTTCAGCGGTACCATTTTCGAGGTTGGGGCATACGGGGTCCGTGATTCCGACGGGCGAATCGACTATGACGCCCTTCGAGGACAGGCCCTTGCGGAGAAGCCGAAACTCATCATCGCTGGAGCCAGCGCATATCCGAGAGTCATCGATTTCGAGGCGTTTGCCAGTGTCGCCAAAGAAGTGGGGGCCATCCTTCTTGTGGACATGGCGCATATCGCCGGGTTGGTGGCAACCGGAGTCCACCCGAGCCCCGTGCCCTTTTCCGATGTCGTGACCACCACGACCCACAAGACGCTTCGCGGTCCCAGGGGCGGGCTCATCCTCTGCAAGGAGGAGCACGCAAGGGCCATCGACAAGGCGGTCTTCCCCGGCACCCAGGGCGGCCCCCTCATGCACGTGATTGCTGCAAAGGCCGTGGCCTTCCACGAAGCCCTCGAGCCGAGCTTCTTCGACTATACCCGGCGAATCGTGGCCAACGCTGGAGCTTTGGCGGAGGGCCTGATGGCTCGGGGGTTGAAGCTTGTGAGCGATGGGACCGACAACCATCTTCTCCTGGCCGATCTCCGGCCGAGCCACCCGGACCTCTCGGGGAAGGAAGCGGAACACGCTCTGGAAGAAGCCGGGATCAC
>JBDHGR010000621.1:0-2768 GCA_039589815.1 Gemmatimonadota bacterium
CCCTCATTGCAGTCCTCTGGGCGTACGACGGCTGGGCCGACGCCACCTACATTGCCGGGGAGGTCAAAGACCCGGAGCGATCCCTTCCCCGAGCCCTCATCGGGGGGTTCGGGGTCATCGTGGGGGTTTACCTCCTGCTGAACGGAGCCTACCTCTTCGTCCTGCCGCTCCATGCCATGGCCGCCTCGGATTTGGTGGCTGCGGATGCGGCTTCAGCGGCGCTGGGAGGAGCGGGGGCTTCGGTGGTGGGCGCCCTGGTCCTTCTCTCTACGTTCGGTGCTCTGAACGGATCGATGATGAGCGGCCCGCGGGTCTTCTTCGCCCTGGGGCAGGACGGTCTCTTCTTTCGGAAGCTCGGGGCCATCCATCCACGAGGACGCACCCCCCACGTGGCAATTCTGACGGCAACGGTCCTCGGCGTAGTGTACGTTTCGGTGCGGACCTTCGAGGAGTTGGCGGGAGCGTTCATCCTGGGCCTGTGGCCCTTCTTCATGCTGGCGGTCCTGGCCGTCTTCCGACTCAGGGCCACCCGCCCAGGGATCCACCGGGCATATCGAACGTGGGGCTACCCCGCGGTCCCTATGCTCTTCCTGGGCGTCTCGGCCGCGATGCTCTTGAATGCCTTATTCGCCCAACCCCTTTCCACCCTCTACAGCTTTGGGATCATCGCGTCCGGCATCCCGGTGTTCTGGTTGTGGGGGAGACGGGCTTAGGGAAGCTCTGCCCAAGTGGGGTGCAGAGGTTCCCTAGCAGCCCAGCTCGTCCTTAGGCACCACCGAGTCCAGGAGCGTTGTTTCGTCCGGCAGGTTCGGGACAATACAAAGGAACTCGAAGGGGTCGTCGCCCATGGCTTCGTAGGAGTGGGGTACCCCCCCAGGGATGAAGACCACGTCATCCTTCCCGACCTCATGGACCTCGTCACCGATCACCACACGGGCCCGACCCCCTAACACGTACTGCTGATGCTCTACCGTATTGGTGTGGAGGGGCATCCCTCCACCCGGCTCCATGGAGAACTTCCGCAAGGCGAAGTTGGGGCCTACGTCGGGGCCGATGAGAACCTGTCGGCTGGCACCTGTTCCTGCAGGAATGGGTTCCGGGGCTACCGATGAGGATGGACGAACGGACATGAGTTCAACTCCGGTGGTCGGCGGGCGCCTCGGTTCATGGGGCGCAGGGGTTTGTCGGACACCGGGGAATCTACCCTAGCCGAATGAGGATGGACCAGCGGACGATGGAACATCGGCCCCTTACTGGGGGCCTTTACTGAGCCCGAAGGACTTCCACCGGATCGCCCCTGCTGGCCCGTCGAGCCGGAATGTAGGCCGCCAGCAGCGCCACGCCTCCCAGAACCAGGGCCACAATTCCGAATGTGACGGGGTCGGTGGGCGAAACCCCAAAGAGAAAGCTGGCCATGCCCCTCCCCACCAAGACCGCCCCGAGGAAACCGACCACCCCACCCCAGGCCACCACTCGCATTCCTTTCCTCAACTGAAGCGCCACCACGGAAGCCGGGTCGGCACCCAAGGAGATTCGGATTCCCATTTCCTTGGCCCGACGAGCCACTCCATAGCTCACGACCCCGTAGAGGCCCAGGACCGAAAGCCCGAGGGCCATGGCCGCGAACACTACGGAGAGGACCGCGGAAAGTCGCCTGAGGATGAGCATGATTCCAATGTGCTCTTCGACGGTGGTACTGGCCGTGATGATAAGGTCGGGATGTCCCTCTCGAACCTGTCGATACAGCTGACGGCTCAAGCCCCCCGGATCACCCCGGGCCACAGCCAGGAAAGAGACCCAGGCGTTGTATTGCTGGGCGTAGGGCAGATAGATGAAGGGGGTAGGAGCCTCGCCGAGGGAGTGGATCTTGGCGGTGCCCACCACACCCACTACCGTCACATCCGGCCACCCCTGGACCTCCACCTGGAGGGTCCGGCCCACGGCGTTCTCCCCCGGCCAGAACTGCCGTGCCATTGCTTCGTTGATGACGGCCACCGGTATCCCACCCTCTCGATCTTCGTCGGTGAAAACCCGGCCATCCAGGAGAGGAATTCCGGCTGCAGAAAAAAAGTCCTTGTCCACGGAGGTGAAATCCACGATGTGGGCCGAACGCCCTTCCGGCGGGGGCAGCCCCTCTACGTTCACATCCAGGAACATATTGTTGACGGTGTTCAGGTGGATGTTGGAAATGACCCCCACGCGGGCCACAGCAGGCATTGCCTCGACCTCTTCCTGCAAGGCTTGTATCAGAGCCCACCCCTCCTCCGAAGAGTAGTCCTGAGATGGAATCATGAGACTTAGAAGGGCCGTAGGCTCCCGGCCGAACCCCGGATCCATCAATCGGGAGGCATCAAAACTTCGAAGGAAGAGACCGGCTGAAACCAACAGAACCACCGCCATTGCCATCTGTCCCATCACCAGGAGGCGGCTCAGGTTGAGGACTCTGGGGCTGTCACTCCCGGTCCCCTCATCTTTCAAGGTGGGCGCTATGTCCGGCCGCGTGGCCTGAATGGCGGGCACCAACCCGACAACCACGCCGGTGATGAGTGAGACGAGGAGGGTGAAGCCTAGGACCGTCCCATCGAGACTAAGATCCAGCCCGAGAGTGAAGGGCGCCGGAAGGGTGATCCCAAGCCCCAAATCCAGGATCCACCGGGCCAACAAGAGGCCCACGACGCCTCCCGACACTGCCAGGACCAGAGTTTCCGTGAGGAACTGCCGGATCAGACGGGATCGACCCGCTCCCAACGACAACCGGAGGGCCACCT
>JBDHGR010000622.1:0-2764 GCA_039589815.1 Gemmatimonadota bacterium
AATCGTAACGGTACCCTTCCTCCAGGAGGACGTCGAACGCCCACTCGAAACCGGGAATGATGGAGAAGGTAGGGGCCCGGTACCCCCGGACCTCCTTCCCAGAAAGATCCTCCAGAATCGCCTTCGACTCGCGTGCATCCGACCGGAACTCGGCCGGATCGAGGTTCGGCACCCTTCGGTGCCAGAAGCTGTGGGAAGCGATTTCGTGTCCAGCATCGGCGATCATTCGGACGAGATGAGGACGTTTGGACGCGAGCCACCCGACCACAAAAAAGGTCCCTGAAGCACCTGATTCAGCTAGGGCGTCCAGGAGCTCCTGGACGCACCGATCCACCCGGGAAGGGTACTGTTCCCAGTCCCCCCGCCTCACGTGGTCGTCGAATGCGCTGACCTGGAAATATTCCTCCACATCAACGGAGAAGATGTGACCCTCGCCCTTGAGACCGGCGGGTCCCACGACTTCGGTGCCTCCCGGTGAATCCATCACGGATTGGTCATCTTCGTCTGAAGCGTTCCTTCAGGGCCAGCAGGGCCCAATCAGCTCGGAAGGGCCACATGAGAAAGCCCTTCAACGCCATCCAGATCCCGAGCCTCCGGCGACCCTGCTGAGCGTACCGGATTCCTGTCGTGAACAAGGTCCTGGCTCGGAAGATCCAATACTCGAGCTCCCCGCGTTTCGCGACCAGAGACAGCTGGGGCCTATAGCGTCGGCCGATTTCCATCAAGGCCGCAAACCGGCGATCGATAGCCGAGCTCTCGCTTCCCGTTCGAAGAGCGTAGGTCCCGAGTGGTTCATCGATGAACCCCACCCGGAAGCCGGGAAGAAGGGCGAGCCGTAGCCACAGGTCATAGTCTTCGGCCGAGGGGAGTGACTCATCGAAGAGACCCGCCTCCTCAAGGTGCTTCTTCCGGACGACGACGGCAGACGTGGAGAACGGGTTGTTCCTCATGAGAGAAACGAAGAGGCCCTTGGACTCGTCAAACAGGTCGCGATATCGGCGAACCCGCCGGTTGCCGTCTTCACCCTCCCAGACCTCCGCATGACAAACCAAATCAAAAGGCCCCCCATCGAGCTCCCGCACACAGGCTTCCAGCTTCTCCGGCGCCCAGAGGTCGTCGTCATCGAGGAAGGCAATGTATTCCCCTCGGGAGGCCAGGATCCCCTGGTTCCTGGCCCCACCGGGGCCTATGCCCCCCGAGTCCCTCACCTGCCAGCAATCTTCGTCCCAGACCGAGAGGGTGTCCCGGGCCAGGTCCCTGGATCGGTCTCTCGATCCGTCGTCGCACACCACGATCTCCAGATGTTCGTATGTTTGGGCCAACGCGCCTTCCAGAGCCCTCACGACCGTGGCTTCGGCGTTGAACATGGGCATCACCACCGACACCCGGGGTCCCCGATCGTTCACAGGATCCCCTCGTACACCCGTTTGAGTCCGGAAACCCGCACCTCGATGCTGAAAGCGTCCTTCACCCGTTTGATTCCCTCGTTCCGGAATCGCTGTGAAAGGGCCGGGTCCATAAGGACCTTCGCGATCCCCCTTGCCAGCCCCTGGGGGTCATCGGCCGATACCAGGCAGCCGTTCACCCCGTCCTCGATGATCTCCGGGACTCCTCCCACCGCCGTCGAGACCACCGGAATCCCCATGGCCATCGCCTCCAGTACAGCGTTGGGAATGCCCTCGGATCGCGACGGAAGAACAAACATGTCGGCTTCAGCCAGATAATCTCCCGGGGTTTCGGAGAACCCTGTGAAATGGACTTGTTCATCGAGACCGGCGGCCCTGGCCTGGGCCTCCACGTTCTGCCTCTCCTGTCCGTCTCCGACGATGATCAGGTGGACGTCCCCTACCTGCTCCGGGAGGTATCCCATTGCCTTTACCAGTACGTCCATGCCCTTCTCCGGACTGAATCGGCCCATGGTCACCAGGACCGTAGCGTCCCGTGGCACACCGATGGAATCCCGCAGGGGTGGAGCGTCCTTCGAGGTAGCCAGAGGCTCCAAAACGTCTACGGCATTGTGGAGGACCACGACCCTACCCCGGTCTTTGCCGCCCCATATTTTCTTCCGCTGGGCATTCGAGACCAGGACCGTCCGATGGGCCCACCGTTGCAAGATGTTATCCACCAGGTTGTACAGCGTGACCTTGAGATTCTCCCGTGTGGTCCCATGCATGAAACAAACCCATTTCACGGTAGTGAACACCCTGGCAAAGAACCCCAAAAAGGTCGGTTTGAATCCGTGGGTTTGAACGATGTCGAAACCTTCCTCCCTGACGAGGCTCAGGACCTGCCTGACCAGGGAGACGTACGACCGGTTTCTTTGGAATAGGAGGTGGACCGGGATGTTTCGATCCCGTGCCGCCCGGCGGAAGAGAGTATCGTGAATGTCATTGTACTCAAAGGTGAATAGCTCCAACTCGATCTCGGACCTGTCCGTGTGCTCGATGAGTTGAAAAATCCCTTTCGCGGGCCCTGACACGTGATCAGCGGCCGAGATCAACATTACTTTGAGCGCCATCACCAGCTCTTCTCGGATTCGGGTCCCAGAGAAAAGAAACACCCTAACTCATTGATCGTGACCACCTGGTTTCCCGTCGCCTGCGCCAGCAAGAGCCCTCGTCACTGCCGGCACTACAGTCGAAACCGGCCTGGTCCTGCGTTCCACGGTCATCCCACTGTCAAACGGAGACCTTAGCGTGACCCTGGCAGGCGGAGCAATCTGACCTTTAACCCGTATGCGAGGGGAAGCGCCTTCTCTTCACCG
>JBDHGR010000623.1:0-4216 GCA_039589815.1 Gemmatimonadota bacterium
GTCGGGATCTTCGGTGGGAACCTCCAGGTCGACCCGGAAGATCTGGGTGGTCCCTGCGTCCCGATTGGAAAGGAAGAGGGCCGTCCTGCCGTCGGGGGTGAGCATGCCTCCCACGTCACGGGCCGGGTCGTCGGTGACGTTGTACTCCGCCCCCTCCCTGGTGTCGAAAAGCACGACCTCGACGTTCTGGTGGTCGTCGCTTCGGTGCATGACCAGCCACCGGCCGTCCGGGGATACTTGGGTCAGGGTATAACCTCCCGCCGGGTTTTCCGCGATCTCACGGGATCCGCCGTCGACCTCGGCGGCGAAAAGGGTGGTCCCCGAGGTATAGAAGGCCCGATCTGAGTTCGGCGACCAGAGGACCAGTGACTTCTTCGACGCCTGATCGGTGAGCTTGTTCCGGGCACCGGTTTCCAACTCGAAGAGCCAGACCTCCTCCTCGGTGGACTCGTCGGAGAGGTAGGCCAGGTAGCGTCCATCGGGAGAGTAAAGAGGGCTTCCCTGCCGCCACGCGGATTCGCTGATGCGACGCACCTCGCCCACCCCCTCCTCGGTGGGCACCACGAAGATCTCCCCGTGGAAGTCCACCGCCAGGTGGGCGCCGTCGGGAGAAGGTGAAAAGTGCTCGGCCTCGTCGGCGGTGGACACGACCTCGGTGAGGTTCCGGTCCACGAGCCACCCCAGGTCCACCGGCACGCGGCGGGGCTCCTGCCCGTCCAGGTGCAGCACCCACACGTCGAATTCGTGGTGGAAGGCGATGGTGGTACCGTCGGGACTCATGGAGGGGAACCGGACGCCCCCCCGGGTGAAATGCGTGATCTGCTCCGCCTCGCCGCCGTCCGGGTGCACCCGCCAGATGTTGAACCTGCCGTCGCGGTCCGAGGAGAAGTAAATCCATCCGTCGGCGCCGAACATTGGATAGGGGTCGTGGACATGCTCCTTATACTCTTCAAGGACCGGGTCGGTGAGCTTGCGGAAGGTCCCGCTACCGACTTCGGTCACCCACACGTCTGTGGTGTTGCTTCCCCGGTAATTCCGCTTCGGGTCTCTGTAGGCACGCCGGATGAACGCCAGCATCCGGCCGTCCTGGGAGAACATCCCCGCGGCGCCGGCTCCCATGGGGATGGCCTCGGGCAGGTCACCTTCAATCCCCACAGTGTACAGAGGGCTCTCCCAGGCCATGGGTCCCCGGGAAGACGAAAACAGGATCCTCTCGCCGTCAGGGGTCCAATACTCCACCTCGTCCGAGCCGCTGTGCCAGGTTAGTCGACGGGCCTCTCCGCCGGTGGAGGGCATCACGTAGACATCGTTGTTCCCGTTGCGGTCGCTGGTGAATGCGATCCAACGCCCGTCGGGGGAGTAGCGGGGATCGGCGTCCCGGGCGTCACCCAGGTGCGTAAGCTGCCGTGGATCCGATCCATCCTCCTTCACCTCCCAGAGATCACCCCGGAAGGAGAAGACGATGAAACCGTCGTGGAAATGGGGGTCCCGGGCGAAGCCCAGAGGGTCGGATTGGGCGGCCAGGGGCGTAAGACCGGGCAGGACCCCGGTCAGGATGATGGCCAGGGAGCGGAGGGGACGCATGGGGCCTCCTTCTCGGGAATTGTAGCGATTTGCCCGCCGGTGAGACGGCCCCAGGGAGGGGCGAGCCGCCGGGATGTGAGGATGGTAGGACGCAAAGGACGGGGACGCAACGGGGTCGACTCGCAACATTGCGGTTGCTTCCCTCCGGTTCCCTCGTCGCCTCTAATCCCTGTTGTGAACCGTCCCCGTCGTGGAGGGGGGACCGCCCGGTACGCCACCCCTCACCGTTTCCACCACGAGGGAAGGCGGCCATGCTGCAGCTCCAGCCCAGGGAGGTCGGAGTGACAGGGTATGGGTCACCTCACACACGATTCTGCGAGCCCACTCCGCCGCACCTCGCGAAGAAGTAGTCCTGTTCGCGGATAACCGACCCGCCATGGTTCTGATGGTCTCCATGGAACCAGCGAATATCGGGAAACGCCGACTACGGGTGCGTGCCGGGCGGCCCGCCCCCGCCACCGGGGCGGCGGGGGACTTCCAAGGGTTCTCCCGGATCCGGCCGGATCCCCAGGTCGTTCAGCTCTCCGTACAGGGCCGGCAGGTCTCGGGCGATGACCTCGTTGAGCCGCTCCACCAGGCCTGGCACCTCCTCCCAGGCCCTCTCGATCTGCCAGAGTTGGTCGGCGGTGGGAGCCGCGAAGATCGACTCCAGGGACCGTCCCAGCCGGGCCGTCCCGCCCAGGCGTCCGAATTCGGTGGAGATCTCCTGGACCCGGGCCCGGAGGGAGTCGACGCGGGTCGGCAACCCCTCCGGGGCCTCGTCGGACTCCTGCACCAGGTCCCTCGCCTCGTCGATCTGGTCCGACAGCTCCCCCAACCGCCGTTGGGCCGTGTTCAGCGGACCCGCCAACGCGTAAAGGCTCATTGCGGCTTCGTGCCGCGCCTCCAGCTCGGCCATCGTGACCTCCACCCGGGGATCGACACGAACCTCCAGGGGAACTTCCTGGGTCTGGCCTGCGGCTTCGAGCCGGACCATGTGGTGGCCGGGCAGGACCAGGGGAGCTGCTGGCGGCCCCCCTCTGAAGCGGCCACCGCCACCTGCTTCGACGGGCTCCGCCGGCGGGTCGTAGCGGAGATCCCAGACCACGGAGTGGAGTCCCGCGGCACCCGGCGTCTCCAGAGTCCGTATCACCTGTCCACCGGCGTCCAGGATGGTGAGGGTCACGTTTGGTGGGAGAGACCCCGTCCCGGAGCCAATAGCGTATCAGGACCCCGTCCGGTGGGTCTTCAGCGAAGAACAGGTCGCTCCAGAACGGCCAGCCGCCCTTTCGGGCCCATTGAGTGGCGCGGATGGGCTCTGAGAGATGCACCTCCGCATCCAGGGCATCCTGGCCGGCCATGTCTTCCAGCGGGGTCACGTCCTGGATGATCCAGATGGACCGGCCGTGCGTCCCGATGACCAGGTCGTTCTCCCGTGGGTGGATGACCAGATCGTCCACCGGCACCGTGGGAAAGCCCTCGGCAGCGAGGCGGGTCCAGCTTTCTCCCCTGTCGATGGACACCCAAGCCCCCACCTCGTTACCGGCGAAGAGGAGGCCGGGCGTGTTGGGATGTTCCCGCACCACGTTCACCGAGTGGTTCGGGAGTCCAGCGGTGATACGGCGCCACGATTCCCCGAAGTCCTCACTCACGAAGAGCCAGGGTCGGTAGTCGTCGTTCCGGTGTCCGTCGAAGGACACGTAGACCAGCCCGGCGACGTGGTAGGAGGCCTCGATCCGGCTCACGTAGGTCCTTGGCGGCAGCGCCGGGACCCTCTCTACCACGTTGGTCCAGCTGGCCCCTCCGTCACGGGTCACCTGGAGGTTGCCGTCGTCGGTCCCGACCCAAAGCACATCGGGGTCGAGGGGTGACTCTTCCACGGCGGTGATGGTTCCGTAGTTGGAGATACCGTCGTTTCGGGAGAGGTGCGGCTCACTCAGAGGGCGACCAAAGATCTCCAGCGTGTCCCTGTCGATCTGTTTGGTCAGGTCGGGGCTCACCTCCTCCCACGTCACCCCCCGATCCTTGGACCGCAGCAGGTAATCGGCGCCCATGTAGACGGTCCCGGGAGTGTGGTGGGAGACGGCAATAGGCGCGTTCCAGTTGAAGGCGTATTCCCGCTCCTCGTCGGGCTCCGCTCCTGGCTCGGGCCGGGCCACGGGCCGGATGCGCTGAGACTCCCCTGTCAGGGGGTCGTAGCGGGAGATGTTGCCGCCCTGGGATTCGGTGTAGACCGATCGCCAGTCCGTCGGATCGATCTGGTTGTAGAAACCGTCCCCTCCCGAGACGTCGTACCAGTCCCGGTTTCCGATGCCGTACGTGGTCAGGGAGTTGCTGGGGGCACACCAGGAACTGTTGTCCTGGAGCCCGCCGCACACGTAGTAGGGGTCCCGCATATCCACGCCGACCTCATAGAACTGGCCGATGGCCAGGTTGCGATGGTGCCGCCAGGTCTCGGCGGCGTCCCAGCTGCTGGCGATGGCGCCGTCGCTCCCAAGAACCAGATGGTTCGAGTTGGACGGATCCACCCAGAAGGCGTGGTGGTCCACGTGGATGTTCTCCGCCCCGTCCCGCTCCCACCAGGTACGTCCGCCGTCGTCGCTCACCTGAAGGGAGGTCCCTGCCATGTAGATTCGGTCGGGGTTGCCCGGAT
>JBDHGR010000624.1:0-2753 GCA_039589815.1 Gemmatimonadota bacterium
CCCTGCGGGTGCTGGCACCTGGGCATCGGTGGGCACACCAGCAGCCGATGCCACCACCTTCTCCGATAATACCGGGGTGGCGAACACCGCCTATGACTATCGGGTCTTCGCCGTCAACGTGAGTGGTGACTCCCCGGCTTCGAACACGGCGACGGCCACAACGCTTCCGAACCCACCGGCGGCGGCATCGGCTCTGAACGCCACACCGATCTCCAGCTCGCGAATCGACCTGACCTGGACGGATAATGCCACGACCGAGACGAGCTACAGGGTGGAACGGAGCCCTGCGGGTGCTGGCACCTGGGCATCGGTGGGCACACCAGCAGCCGATGCCACCACCTTCACCAATGACACGGGGCTCAACCCGAACACGGCGTATGATTACCGGGTCTTCGCCGTCAACAGCGGTGGCGACTCACCGGCATCCAACACGGCTTCGGCCACGACTCTACCCGCCCCGCATCCCACGCCTTCCACCCCTGATGTCCGCTAGGCGTCCCTCGCCCATCCTGCTGAAGGATGAACCGAAGCCCTCAAAAGCGGATCGGATAAAGGAGTGGTTTGGTAGGTTTTTGAATCGGCCGGACCCAGCCACGACGCAACGCATCCACGAGGTGTTGGGGCGAGCGCCTCTTTCTGCTCCAGGGTCGGCGGCTGAAGCAGCTGAAGAGGACCTGGGTTACAGGGCCACCGTCCAACTCCTGCCAGGCCGCCTCGAGCCCCTCATTCCTGAGGTCATACAGCAGGAGGTACGTTTCCAGAGGGACAACTCACCGGGAGAGCAGGAGATCACCCTGGGGTGGGAGATGGGTGACCCTCCCCACCACGTCACGCTTGATCACCCTTCCATCCAAGCCCTCCATGCGAAGATGACCTTCCAGAAGGGGAGATGGATGATAAAAAGTCTCGTTCCCGACGATCCCGTCGAAGTGAATGGAACTCCGGTCCCGGTCACGAATGGCCCCTACCTCCTGGCGAGCGGTGACAAGGTCCGTATCGGCGAAGCCCTTTTCCGGTTTCACCTGCCATGAGCAGTTCCTTTGGGCCTTTTCTGGTTGGGCACCACACTCATCCGGGGCCTCGCGACACTAACCAGGACACCGTGCTGTCCATTGCACTGCCCGAGGACCGGTGGCTTCTTGCCGTCGCGGATGGCATGGGGGGGTTGGAAGAAGGGGAGCTGGCGAGCAAGACGGCCTTGAGCGCGTTGTACCGAAGCTTGTCGGGGGGGGTCGAGCTTGCGGATGCTGTTCGGGAGGCGAGCGAAGCGGTGGATCGGGAGGCTCGAGGGAAGGTCATGGGGACGACGCTGGTGGCAGCCGTAGTCTCTGGCCGTCAGGCCGAGATCGTGAACGTGGGTGATAGCAGGGCGTACCAATCCGACCTCCTGGGCCTGATCCAGGTCACTCAAGACCATACCATGGCCTACGAAGCGGAGAGGGACGGATCCCTTCCTATGGGCGGGTTGGAGGACGATTCGAGCCGCTGGGCCAGCGCCCTCGCTCGTTATTTGGGGGCCGAAGGAAGGCTTGAGGTTGATCGATTCGGTCCGCTGGATCTCCTCGAGGGAGGATGGTTACTTTTATGTAGTGATGGCCTGCACGGTGTCATGTCGCTGGATGAGATCGATGCGTTCCTTGTCGATCAATCCGATGCCCAGAAGGCTGCGGTTGGACTGGTAGAAGAGGCGCTGAAAAGAAAGACCGGTGACAATGTGTCCGCGGCCTTGGTTCATTGGCCGGAGTCATCTCCAGCGCCGGTCTCTCAAATTCCGCGTCGCCCGAGGCGGTCCACAGAGAGACCGGAGAAGATCCTTATCCGGTCCGATCGGAGGCCACCACGGCGAAACCTGCTGGGACTGGCGTTGAAGGTGTTTTTGATAGTTATTCCTTTAATGATCGCATTGGTCTTCTTCCTTGACTGGGTTCTGTCCATTTAGCCGCTGCCCATGAAAGATCCCGAACATCTGAAAGAGGCGATCGAAGCCCTGGGAGGCGAGTTCGAGCTCATTCGTGAGCTTGGGCAGGGTGCCACCGCTGTGGTTTATCTGCTTCGGGATCACGCCCTCGATCGGGACGTGGCCATGAAGGTGATCAGGGCCACGTTCGCGGGGGACGATGAGGCCATCGCCCGCCTTCAGCGGGAGGCTCGGCTGGTGGCACAGCTCACCCACCCCAACATCGTCAAGCTATATGGCACGCACCGTCTATCCGACGGCAGCTTCACGCTCTTTATGGAGCACGTCCCGGGCAGGAATCTCAAGGAGTTGCTTCGGGAAGAGGGTGCATACCCGGTTCCGAAGGCCTTGAGGGTTCTCAAAGACGTGGCATCGGCTCTGGCTTATGCCCATCGGCGACGCATCGTACATCGGGATGTGAAACCTGAGAACATTTATATCGATGAAGAAGTGGGTGCAGCTCGCCTCGCGGACTTCGGAGTCGCCCGTCCGTGGGACCAGGACGCCAGACTCACCCTCCCAGGTGCGTCCCTGGGCACTCCGGCCTATATGTCTCCGGAACAGATCGATGGTCAGGAGGTTGATGGTCGAAGTGACGTCTACAGCCTGGGACTCGTAGGATATGAGCTTCTCCTCGGCCACCATCCCTGGGAGGGTGAAAACGTCTTCACCATCATCTACCGGCAGAAAAACGACGAACTTCCCATCGAGGACCTCGGGCTCGGTGATTACCCGGCTTTGGAGGAAACACTCAAACAGGCCCTGGAAAAGAACCCGGCCAACAGATTGGAATCTG
>JBDHGR010000625.1:0-2753 GCA_039589815.1 Gemmatimonadota bacterium
CATGGGTGCTCGAAGCGGCCAACTGGTGGGGATGATCACTCGCCGGGGGATCTTTCTGTCCGCCTTGGGAATGCTCTTGGGCGTTCCGCTCGCTTTTGGAATCCACAGGGCCGTCCTGAGCGCTCTCGATCTCTTCGACGCGAACCTTGGATACGGGATGGCTTTGGCGGCCGGCGGATTGTTGGCCGCAGTGGCCATCATGGCCAGTTTTCTTCCAGCCCGTTCGGCGGCCAGGGTCCAGCCCACACAAGCCCTTTCCCTGGAGTGATTCCTTAGGAGATGTAAACAAGGGAAGAAAAGCCGCTACATTTCTTTTCGCGTAAGGGTCAAGAGTGTAACATGCTCTTGACCCTTTTTATATCCACACCTTTGCGGTCGTCATCCCGATGCGTATCTGTGTGCTAGACGATGTCTACGATTGCCCGGCATGGGAGGCCCCGGTTGACGACTGGAGGGTTGACCCTACCCCCTTCCTCAAAGGCCACGACTGGGCCGTAGAGGGATTAACAAAAGACAAAGGGGTGGCACGCCTCAACCAGCTCTCCCGAAAAGGTTACGACCTCTTCTTCAACCTTTGCGCCGGCGCGTGGGATGAGGAAAGCCCCGGCATCGAGGTCGTTCAGACCCTGGAGCGGTTGAACGTACCCTTCACCGGAGCCAGCTCGGAGTTCTACGAGCCCAGCCGGGAGGCCATGAAACGGGTTTGCTCCGCCTGGGGAATCGGGTTCCCCGATTACGTGCATGCCCGAACTGAAGAGGACATCACCAGAGCGGCCGACACACTGCGTTTTCCGCTCATCGTCAAACATCCATCCAGTTACAGCAGTATCGACCTCTGGAAATCCTCCCGGGTGGAAACCACCTTCGCCCTTCGACACAGGACCCGGATCTTGATGGAGAAATACGGGGCGGCCCTCATCGAGGAGTTCATCGAGGGGCGGGAGTTCACCGTTCTGGTGGCGGAGAACCCCGATGACTTGGCTCATCCGGTAACCTTTGTGCCCGTGGAGTTCATTTTTCCCAACGGGGAGTCCTTCAAGCACTCGAACATGAAGTGGAAGGACTACAACAGCATGAAAGAGGTCCCCCTCCGCGATGGAGACCTGGGCGAACGGCTTCGAGAAGTCTCTGCTGATTTCTTCCTCGGTATCAGAGGATCCAGCTTCGGCCGATGCGATCTCCGGATGGACAAGGAGGGTCGCTTGTACATGCTGGAGATCAACCCCAATTGTGGCGTATACTACGCCCCTTCGGACCCCGGTAGTGCTGATCTAGCATTGTTGAACGACCCGGCGGGCCATCAGGGGTTCACCGACCTTCTGATCCGGGCAGGGTTGGCCCGCCACGCTCGCCTCCAGCGGGGATGGGAAACCCTTCCGACTCCAGGTAACGGGTATTTGGTTTTTGCCAACCGGGCCATCTCGGAAGGCGAGACCATCATGCCGTTCGAGGATACCCCCCACACCCTGGTTACGCGGGCGTGGGTGGAAGAACGTTGGGTCGGGAGGAAGATGGCCTGGTTTAAGACTCATGCCTGGCCTCTGACGGACGAGGTGTGGGTCACCTGGCCGGAAGACCCGGAGGATTGGCGCCCCATCAACCACTCGTGTGATCCGAATGCATGGCTCCAGGGACTGGACCTCGTAGCACGCCGATCCATCTCACCCGGGGAGGAGATCCGCGTGGACTATGCCACCTACGGAAACAACCTGCTTGCCCCCTTCGATTGCGTCTGTGGCGCCGAGGAGTGCCGGGGAAAAATACGGGAGGACGATCACCTCCAGCCCTTCATGCAGAAGTACGGTGATCACGTCTCCGATTTCGTGCGAAACGAGCGCCGATCGAACGGGAGTTAAAGGAGCCGGTCCAGGGCCTGTTTCATGTCGGCCACCAGATCATCTGCGTCCTCACACCCCACTGCCAACCGCACCATGCCGTCGGTGATGCCCGCCTTCTTCCGGTGCTCGGGCTCCATGGAGGCGTGGGTCATGGAAGCGGGATGTTGGATGAGGCTTTCTACACTTCCAAGGGAAACGGCCAGGGCCGGTAGATGGACGGCTCCCAGCACTTTCCTCCCGGCATCAATCCCGCCTTTGAGCTCGAATGAGATCAGTGAGCCAGGACCCTTCATCTGCCGGGCGATGAGATCGGCCTGCGGGTGCCCGGGCAATCCCGGGTAGCGAACCCAATCTACCGCCGGATGCCCGGCGAGAAGCTCAGCCATCACTTCGGCGTTTTCCTGGGCCTTACGCACTCGCATGGCCAGGGTCCTGACCCCCCTGTGAACCAGCCACGCCTGATGCGGATCCATGGTCCCGCCGAGGTAGTGGAGGACGGCCCGGACCTTCTTCATGAGCTCGTCGTGCCTGAACACCAAAACGCCTCCAACCACATCGGAGTGCCCGTTCAGGAACTTGGTGACGGAGTGGAGAACGATGTCGGCCCCGAAGAGGAAGGGTTTTTGGAGGACGGGGCTCAGGAAGGTGTTGTCCACGACAAGAACCGCCCCGCCCTCATGAGCGATCTCGGAGGCTTTGGCCAGGTCGGTGATGGCCAGGGTGGGGTTGGCCGGGGTCTCGACAAAAACCACCCTTGTCCGATGGGTCATGGCCGCCTTCAGAGCCCCCGAGTCGCTCGTGTCTACCATGGTCGCCTGGATGTCGAATCGGGAGAAGTCACGTTCCAAAACCACACGGCTCGGGCCGTACACCGACTGGCTGCAGACCACGTGATCCCCTGCTGATAGAAGAGAA
>JBDHGR010000626.1:0-3492 GCA_039589815.1 Gemmatimonadota bacterium
CTGGTCGACCGGATCGAGGCAACGGAGAACATCGAGGTGCGGCTCCAGTCGGAGATCGTGGCCTGCCGGGGCGAAGCACACCTGGAGCAGCTCGAGATCCGCTCCAAGACGGACGAGTCGGTCGAGACGGTCCCGTCCGAGTATCTCTTCGTCTTCCTGGGGGCAGCGCCCCGCACCGAGTGGCTCTCGGGTCTGGTGGCGTGTGATGAGCGAGGATTCGTCCTGACCGGTCCAGACCTGGATCCGGAAGAACACCTTCGAGACTGGCCCCTCGAGCGGAGGCCGCACCTGCTCGAGACGAACGTTCCGGGCATCTTCGCCTGCGGGGATGCCCGCCACGAGTCCATCAAACGGGTGGCCTCGGCGGTGGGTGAGGGTTCGATCTCGGTGTCGTTCATGCACCAGATCCTGGCCGGACTTTGAGTTTCACCATCGACCAACTCCGGGGTCTCGCGATCCTCGAGGGGCTGCCCGATGAGAACCTCCTCTGGCTCTGTGAGCACGGCCGGCGGATTGAACTCGCCGAAGGCGAGCGCATGTTCAACCGGGGGCACATCGCGGACTCGATGTGGATCGTGGTAGAGGGGGTGATCCAGGGCTTCGAGGAGAGGGGCGGTCAGTGGCTCCTGGTTGCCACGACGCGGGCCGGTGGCGTGACGGGGATGCTCCCCTTCTCCCGGATGACTCACTACCCCAGGCACACCGTCGCGGCCGAACGGTCCGAAGTATTGAAGATTGCGGCCACAGTTTTCCCTGAGATGCTCCACGTCATACCGGAGTTGGGAAAGCGGTTGGTCGCGAAGATGTCGGACCGTGTCCGCGGCGACGTCCGGCTGGAGCAACAAGGCGAGAAGATGATGGCGCTCGGGCGACTCTCCGCGGGGCTCGCCCACGAATTGAACAACCCGGCGTCCGCAGTTCGCAGGGCGGCGGTGAAACTCTCGGAATACCGAGACCGCTTGCCCGCACTCGTGACCTCGTTGGTACAGCACCACCTCACGCCCGCCGGTCTCAAGGGTCTGGCGGGGCTTCGGGCCAAGGCGCTGGAGCGGGCGGGGAAAGTGAACTCGGCCCTCGCCCGAGCCGAGTTGGAGGCCGACCTCTCGGATTGGCTCGAGGACAAGGGCGTGGAGGATGCCTGGCGAGACGCGGCGATCTTTGCGGAGGCTGCGCTGACCGTCGACGATCTCGATTCGGTGGCCCGGGAACTTCCACCGGAAGGGCTGTCGGACGCGATGGCGTGGGCCTGCGCAGGGCTGGATTCCGATCGGATCATCTCGGAGATCGCGGTAGCCTCAGCACGCATCACTGGGTTGATCGTGGCGATCAAGGTCTACTCGCACATGGATCGCTCGCCTGAGCACAAGCCCACGGACGTGCGTACCGGAATCGACAACACCCTCACGATGCTGCAACACAAGCTCAAGCAGAAGCAAATCCAGGTGGAGCGGGACGACGGCCCGAACCTCCCCTTAATTCCAGCGAACGCCGGAGAGTTGAATCAGGTCTGGACCAACCTTATCGACAACGCGGTCGACGCCATGGAAGAAAATGGCCGCCTCCAGGTGACGACCCGTCTGAACGACCTATGGGTCGAGGTCGGCGTGGTCGACGACGGACCCGGGATCGCCGAGGACATTCGGACCCAGATCTTCGAGCCTTTTTTCACGACCAAAGAGGTGGGGGTGGGCACGGGACTCGGCCTGGGAATCGCCCACCGGATCGTCAACGTCCACCAGGGTCACATCGAGGTCCAGTCCCGGCCGGGGAAGACGGTGTTCTATGTGCGCTTGCCAGTCGAGCCGACCGCACCAAACGGGGGCTGACGAGTGGGGCCCACGGAGGGGCGTCCCCGGGGAACCAAAGCCCATGCTCCGCGAAAACACTATCCGCGAGGATTCTCGGGGCATCTCCAGTCACGCACGGCAGAACAGCCAACCTGCCATTTCCGTCCCCCGGGAACCAAACGGGCTCGGGACGGATTCGTCTCAATCAACCCGCAATCTTCAATGATGGACCTCTGGGTGCCGGGGAATCTGCCCTCAGTGCACCCGTTCGAACCTTCCTTAAGGAGGAACCCATGATGCGACGCACCACAACGATCCTTGCCACCGCTGCCCTGGTGATGTCACTGGCTGCCCAGGAGGCCCAGGCGCAATTGCCCGATCCGGGCATGACCATCGACGGGGGACGGACCGCCCTGGTGGTGACGGATCCCCAAAACGACTTCCTCAGCCCCGATGGCGTCACCTGGGGTGTCGTTGGTGAGAGCGTGACCGAGAACAACACCGTGGCGAACATCGACCGGTTGTTCAGCGCCGCAAAGGACAACGGCATGCCCGTGTTCATCTCGCCGCACTACTACTATCCGACCGACCACGGCTGGAACTTCGGCGGGGCCCTGGAAGTGCTCATGCACAACATCAACATGTTCGACCGCGTGGGCCCTCTCAGCCTGGAAGGCTTCGAGGGCTCTGGGGCCGACTGGCTCGCACAGTACAAGGGATACATCGAGGACGGTGAGACGGTCGTGTCCAGCCCACACAAGGTCTATGGCCCGGAGACGAACGACCTGGTCCTCCAGCTTCGCAAGCGGGGCATCGACAAGGTCATCCTCGCCGGCATGTCGGCCAACCTGTGCACCGAAGCCCACATGCGCGAGCTGCTCGAGCAGGGCTTCGAGGTAGCGGTGGTGAAGGACGCGACTGCTGCGGCCAAACTCCCGGGTCTCAACGGCTACGAGGCAGCAAGAGGGGAGCCCACCATGGGCTCCCCTCTCGCTTCCTCCCTCGCGGTCCATGTTGTGCGTTAACCTACGGCTCTCTCACCCCCGAAGAGGCCAGGACGAAAACGAGAACCCTCCAACGTGCACACCCAACGGGAACCCTCCGACGTGCACACCAAGGGTGCACAGTTTGGCCGGAGAGGGTTGCGTCAGCGGAGGTTTCTGTGAGATGGCGTCTGCTGTGATAGCAGACGACCAGGGGTTTCTGCACGGATGTGCACTCAGAGGCCCAAGCGGGAACCGGGCATCACGGAACGAGCCGAACAGCGATCAAGGCAATTCCCGAACTCCAAACCAGTCCTGCCGACGTTCCGATTCAGCCGTGCGCCACCATGGTCGGCCGGAGCGCGAGCTGCAGGGCGACTGCCTGGGGATCCCCAAACCTACTGCGTCAGAAAGAATTGCTGGTTAAGAAGCAGCCGCCCCAGTTGCCCTCAAATCAAGACTTCCCGATCCACCCCCCTTCACCAGGACATAGACAGAGAGAATTATCACTGCTGCTGGGATGATGGGCTCGGCTGGCTGCAGCGGGAACAGCGCCGAGTCATGCACCACGAGGTGCACGTACGTCGCTACGGCCATGATGTTCAAAACCAGCAGAGTCGCTAGCCGTGTGTAGAACCCGACCAACAGGGCCACACCAACCCCCATCTCGACGAAAGGAACGACCCAACGGTTGAGCTCCGGGAGTGGGATGTTCGCTGCTG
>JBDHGR010000627.1:0-2740 GCA_039589815.1 Gemmatimonadota bacterium
AACCTGTGAATGGGAAGACCGCACGATTCCTTTCCCGGTGTTCGGAACCGGGAGGGGTCAGGATGAGGATGGGATCCGGTTCAGGGTTGGGCAAGGAAGGGGGGGTCGCTAAGGTGTAGCATTGAAATAGAAATGTCCGGTTTGGTTGAAATAGAAATGTCCTCTTTCGGAGTTTGTTCGTATGAGGTGGTACGGACGACTCTCTCCGGGGGAGGAGATGCTGACATTGAGCCAGCGAGAGATCGACAGGGCAGCGGTGTTTCGGTACGTGCGAGACAAGACGATCACGGCCCGGCATGGGGCCGAGCTCACCGGCGTGACAGCCCGGCATTTTCGGCGGGCGTACCGAGCTTGGGAACGGGAGGGAGACGAGGCCCTGGCTCACGGCCTTCGTGGCAGGCCCTCGAACCACGCCAAGCCGCCTGAGTTCAAGGGCTGGGCTCTGGGGAAAGCGCGGGAACCGTTGTTTTTTGACTTTGGCCCCACACTCCTGGCCGAGCACCTCTCGGCTCATCCCCAAGCCCCGGGGGAGGTGAAGGCCTCCACGCTCCGGCTCTGGATGATTGAGGATGGGTTATGGAAGGCAAAGGGCCGCAAGGCTAGGCACCGCAAGGCACGGCCCAGGCGGGCAGCCTTCGGTGAGCTGATTCAGTGGGACAGCTCCGACCACGCCTGGTTTGAGGACCGGACCCCCGGTCGGTTCGTGCTGATCAAGCTACACGACGATGCGACGAACCGGCTCCTTATGGCCCGCTTCGTTCCCGTCGATGACGGCCCGGCGAACCGACAGATCGTCATCGATTATCTCAGGCGCTGGGGCCGTCCGGTGGCCTTCTACACCGACAAGGCGGGCCACTTCGGCCAGTGGACCCGGCCCGTATCCAAGACCCCGCTAGAGGAGCGGGAGGCCAAGCGCACGAGCTCCATCATCCGGAGGGCCTTGGGCGAGCTCAATGTCGAACTGATCCAGGCCCACTCTCCTCAAGCCAAGGGCAGGATCGAGCGCGATTTCAGGACCGACCAGGACCGACTGGTCAAGGAGATGCGGTTGCTAGGCATCTCCACCTTGGAGGAGGGAAACCGGTATCTGGAGGAGGTCTACATCGACTACTGGAATGACCACTTTGCCGTCCCGCCCACCGTGGCCAGGAACGCGCACAAGAAGCTCCCGAAACGAGCCAACTTGGAGGCTCTCTTCGCCGAAACCCTAACGCGCACCGTCAACCACGACTTCACCGTCCGCTACGACAATCGCAAGTGGCAGATCTCCAAGAGCCAAGCACGAGGCATCCGGCCCGGCCACAAACTCACCGTCGAGATCCGGCTGGACGGCACCCCCCACTTCCGTTTCAACCAACGCTACCTGGACCTGGAAGTCGTCGAGGTCCTCAAACGGTCCGGACCCCGTCATACCAAAGCGCCCAAGACCCGAAAACCACCCGTTAACCACAAGGGCCCGAGGGCTCAACCGATACCGCCGAGACCCGGGCCCGATCACCCCTGGCGAAAACACAACAAGCTCGTGGCGAATCCACGGGCGATCGCCAGATACCGTGCTAGGCAGGCTGCACAGCAGCCCGCCCCTTCTTCACCCTAAGCCCTGGGGGGGGACATTTCTATTTTACTCTACCCCCGGACTTTTCTATTTCACGCTAACAGGGAGTGGTGCGCCCGGTCAACAAGGGGAGGTTGACTGTCAACATCTCCAGAGACCGAAACCCTTGGTTCCCCGGCCGCCCAGCCACCGAAACTCCGCTGAAACAAAGGAAGAATGGGGAGACAAGGGGTTGGAACGGAAGGCGTGTCAACGCCGGTAGGAAACTTGCAGGCCTTCGTGTGTCTCAGCCGGCAGATTCAGCCGAACGAGGTTGGTTTGGGGGCTTGGAGTTGGGGTGAGATTCCCCGACTCCCTGGTTGGAAGTCCCCTTAAGAGCGGGCGGGTCCTTTCCGGGTCCGCCCGTTCTGCTTCTGAATCCCTTCTTTTTTTGCTTGCGCCGAGGACGGGAAGACCCGAACCTTAACCAGATTACTCAACAGTCCGAGGCGATATCCACGAGTCGTTGCTGGTCGGGCTCCTCCGTCCTGGGTGGGGCAGAGACCCATGGAACGCCAATGCAAAGGAGGTCACGGTGGCGGCAACGGTAAAAGAAGTGGAGTATTATTACGCGCTGGTGGCGGACCGACCCGGCGAAGCCCGAAAGCTCCTCGAGTTTTTGAGCGAGAAGATGGTCAACCTTCTGGCCCTCTCCGCGTTCCCGGTGGGTGAAGGGCAGAGTCAGATCGACCTGTTCCCCTCCGAACCGGAGATACTGAAAGAGGCAGCCGCAGACGCCAACATCCCACTGGTTGGGCCCAAGAAGGCTTTTCTCTTGCAGGGGACCGACCGTATCGGGGCCCTTTACGATTTCCACCTGAAGCTCTCCAATGCTGGCATCAATATCTACGCGTGCACTGGAGTGGTTGACGGGACAGGGCGGTTCGGGTATGTGATCTGGGTCGATCCGGCCAAGTACGAAGAGGCTTCCGAGGCTTTGAAGGCCAGCGATTGGAGGACGATTCAGCTGAGCCGCCGGACCTGAGCACGAGGGGTAGAGCGGGAAAACCGCAGATAAGACTTTGCGAGGCACCACCATGTCCATCCGTGGCATCACTTTTTGTGTTCTGGTGCTCCTCACCTCCCTGGCCTGCGGGACGGGAGGTTCCGGCGGGTCCGGTCTCGACGCGAACCTTATCTCACGGG
>JBDHGR010000628.1:0-2732 GCA_039589815.1 Gemmatimonadota bacterium
CGGAGATCGGAGCCGTGGTGGCGGCGAAACTGGGTTGCGGAATACTTGGCCAGCTTCCAATCCGGCACTTGGCAGTCGGGACACACGCCCGTGAACCACTTGTTCCGCAGCCAGCGGGCGGCCCTGCTGTTCCTCGAGTTGTTGACCAGGAAACTCTTGTTGCAATGGGTGGTGACCCGAGCCACCTCACCCATCTTCTCGATGGTGCGAATCCCATGGAGAAACCCTTTTCTGGAGGGCCAGATCTTGATCTTGTCGAGGAGGAGAAAGAGCTCCACCCTCTTCCTGTAGTACCTCCTCTTTCCATCCTTCCTTGCGTCACTCATCCGTCACCGATCCCCGGAGGGGTCCACTGGCACCAGCTTCGCAGCCGCCTGCACGGCCATCGTCGCGGTCCCGATCTCCAACGGGTCATGAAGAATGCGATCTCGGCATTCCACCATCGCTTCGGGGGTAAGGGCGCAGGGCATGCCGGGAGCGGCGATGAGGGTGCGGGCGGTCAGATAGGCAGGTTCGATGAACCCGCCCGAATCGCTGGCATCGAAGACCAACTCGTACCGGCCGAGGGCGTCAGCGGGGTCGTCTTCGACACGGACCCTCGATGAGGCAGTCCGGCCAAGGTCCCGGACCACGGATCGGGCCCGGCTTCGTTCGACATCGCAGACGGCGACTGATGCGCCCTGGGCCACCAAGACCTTCGCAGCCGCCTTCCCCACCGGGCCACAGCCAACTACCAAGACCGATTCCCCCGCCAACCCCCCTTTCATCAACTCGAGGCCCGCCACAAAACCCTGGGCGGTGGCCCGGGAATTGTCCACGACATGTCCGATTGCCGGGACCAAGGCCACGAACCTTCGATCGTCCGCAAGGAATAGGACGTCCGCCCCGCTCTCCATCCCCTCGGCGACCCCGGACACGTCGGAGCCCCCGGTCACCGAGGATTCGAATCCCAGATGGGATACGATAGCCGACACCGCATGGGAAAACCCGTGGATCACCCCTAGTCCACTGCTCACGGGCACCGCGGCAAAACTGACCCGGTCCAGGAGGGTCCCCATGAGGTTCTCTTCGACGCCTGCCGCCATGCAGGCTACCTGTCTGAGGGACACGCCCACGATCCGTTTCAGCTGAGCCTCGTATTCGTGGAGGCTCCCGGGTACCGGCCGGAGATCTTCTTCCGTTAGTCGCGTCATTTTATCAGGCCGAAGGAGCTGTCCGGACCCTCGTCGAGGTAGTGTGTCACTCCTAGCCGGTCTCGGATCCGGCCCACGACCCCTTCCCTGTTCCTTCGCGCCTCGGAGAGATCCTCACCACTGACCATGAATGTGGCTACCCATTCGTCCTTGCCAGGGGCATAGGTGGTCAGGGCTTCGTCGGCACCGAAGAAATCTCCCTCCAGGTTTAGGGGTCCGGCGCGGTTCATCATCCCCTCCCCACCGACGAGAAGAAGCCCCTCTTTGTAGCGAATATGCTCGAGAACCGTTCCGCGGGCCGGTGGGGCCACAACCCCCTCCTGCCCCTTCCCTTCCGGGGCCGAGAAGATCCCGACCAGGCGCTCCACCATGTTGAACCCCGTGGAGTGGTAGACCGTCATCGGGGTCTGGCTGGGAAACCTGGCGTCCATCTCCAGCACCTTGAGCCTCCCTTCATGCAGAACGGCTTCGACGTCCATGATGCCAGAAAGGCCTACGGCCTCAGCCAGGTCGACGGCCATCTTCTCGAAAACTCGGGTGAGGTACGCGGGGAGTGTTGATGGAGCGGAGACCCTTTTGCAGTCGTAACCCGTGTCCATCTCGAGATTGGTGACCTGGACGGGGGTATAGGCCCCGGGGCGACCCATCACTTCGATGGAGTAGGAAGGGCCGGGAAGGTACTCCTGGATGACGAGATCGGGGGGAGGAGAGGATCCGAACCGCGCTTCAAACGCCGATCGGTCCGGAAACACTTGAATCCCATGGCTCCCACTTCCGGAATCGGGTTTGGCCAAGACGGGGAAGTCACAGTCCGGCCACGGGGCGGGAGCAGGGAGACCCAACTCTTGGAACAGGGCATCGGACTTCCCCTTCGAGCATGAGACGGCATAAGCCCCCGGATCGAAGGCCAGTGGGAACCGGTTCTCCCCACACCATTCGACCAAGGCCTTGAGTGCCCGGGGGTTTTCCGTTGTCGGAAGGACCATGTCCGCGGGCCCGAGGGCTTCGGGCAGGACTCGGGAGTCCGCGAGATCCAGGACGGTGAACCGGTGGCAGATCCCAGCGGCCAGGACATTGGGCCGCCTGTCAAGGAGGAGTGTTTCGAAGCCCGCCTTCCTGGCCAGGTAGGTGGCCTCCAGGCCCTGGAGGCCACCCCCGGCGATGGCCAGGCGCCTGGGTCGGATCGGCCCTCGGGATCCCACCTCACTGAACCCCAACGACCCGTTCCATTCTCTGGCCCACCCACCGGCTGTATTCTGCCTGGGTGGCCGCGACGAGGTCGCACTCCCTGAGCACCGGGACGACCCTGGAGACCGTTCTTCGCGCTTCGTCGATATCGAGGCGGTTCTGAGCCACCCCTACCAACCCCCTCCCCGGGGGGACGAGAGACGTGACCACGTTCGCCCCCGCCTGAAGCCGAGCCTTCAGCCCGTCCAGGCCCCCGACATCCAGGGATGCCGGGATCAGACGGTCCGGGAAAAGGAGGCGCATGACGGCAATGATCTTCCCTTCCTCGTCGATTGTCCCTGGAGGACGTTC
>JBDHGR010000629.1:0-2725 GCA_039589815.1 Gemmatimonadota bacterium
GAACCTGTTCCTGCAACATGTGGAAAGCGGCCAGAAGTGGATGGGAAACGAGGGCTTGCCCTTGAGCCTCAACATTCCCGATCCGGAGAACAACGTCGAGATCATCCGGTTGGACGCCCCCCAACCCGGTGCTTATCTGCTCCAGATCTCGGCGACCAACCTCCTTCAAGGGGGACAGGATTTTGCGCTGGTGGTCACCGGGAAACTCGATGGACAGTTGAATCTGATTTGAGGCTCAGGGGGACACGATGTTTAAACTACACATGATTCAGGCAGAGCACGGCGATTGTTTTCTCCTCGAGGCTCGGGACGCCACCGACCGCACGTTTGTCCTGGTTGATGGCGGGCCAGAGGATGTTTACGCAGACCACCTGCGGGGAAAGCTGAACCGCATCCCGGGGGACCGTCTTGATCTCGCAGTCCTCAGCCACGTCGATAAAGATCATATCGTGGGGCTCCAGGATCTCGTGGCCGACCTGAGGGCGCAGCGTGCCACCGGCGAAAAGGAACTGGTGGAAATCCAAAACCTCTGGATCAATCGTTTTGAGAGTACGGTTGACCCAGCCGGGAATATCCTTCCGCGAATGCGGGCGATGGTCGCCGCCGCGGCCCTTGCCGGGCCCGGAATGAGTGCAGCCGGGACGGCGGTGGCCGGGATTCCGGAAGGGCACTCCCTCCAGGCCCAGGCCACAGCCCACGGAGTACCGGTTAACCAAGGGTTTCCTGATGGACTCGTCAGAGTGGATACGGCTCCCCAGGACCTTTCAGTGGGCCTCTTTTCTCTCAGGGTCATCGGGCCCACCAGGGAGAATCTCGAGGAACTCCAGCGGGAGTGGGTGGCTTGGCTGGACCAATTCGAAGGACGGATGGATCAGCCCAGAGTGGCTTCGAATGCCGACGCGAGCATCCCCAACCTGAGTAGCATCACGTTCCTGGCTGAAGCCGACGGGATCACCGTGCTGATGACCGGGGACGCTCGGGGAGACCATATCGTGGAGGGGCTCCGGGAAGCCCAACTTTTGAGCGACGACGGCACGTTCCACGTGAACGTTCTGAAGCTCCAGCACCACGGCAGTAACCGAAACATCACAAAAAAGTTCTTTCGCAAGATCACCGCGGACACCTATGTCATTTCAGCAAATGGGGACAACGACAATCCAGACCTTTCGACTCTCAAATGGTTGGTGGATGCAGCCCACGAGCAAGCCCGGGAGGTGGAGATCGTCGTGACAAATGCAACCGAGTCCACCCGCGAGATAAAACTCATCCGGCGCCCAAGGGACTATGGCTACAAGCTCAAGACTTTGAGAAGAGCAAGCCACTCGAAGATCCTGCGGCTCAGTTAGCCCGCGGGAATGGACACAGAAGGCTGATCACTCGAAGACCGAAATGAACCCAGGAGGAAGTCATGGCTGGGGAATTGCCGATCGGACCCTACCGGACCATTCGCACAGGGGGTCTTGAATTCCCGTACTACATCATTCCGTTCGACAAGCGAGGATTATGTGAAGGACCGAGGACCCGAGACGAGCTCTGTCGTCAGGTTTCGGAGGAGGACTTCACGGATGTCTTCGTGTTCTCCCACGGCTGGAACAACGACTGGGAGGCGGCGACGACCCGGTACGAGGATTTCATCGAGGGCTTCATTGGCCTACGGACGTCCCTTGGAATCCCCTTTCCTTCGGATTATAAACCCCTCCTGGTGGGGATCTTCTGGCCAAGCACGGCACTGGTGTGGGAGGACGAGGAGGCGCCGGACATCGCGGGAGCCTCTCGTTCGGTAGCCGACAGGCTAGTCGGGGAAGAGCGGAGATGGATCGCTGAGGTCTCGTCGGAAGTCGAGGACGAACACCTTGATGCGTTCTACGACCTGGCCCAACGAGACGTTTGGACTGAAGAAGAGGCGCTGCGCTTCGCAAACCTCGTACGCCCGATCTATGCCGAGCCGAGTGAAGAAGATCCCGGGTCCCCGCCTGGTGCAGACGAGATTGTGGCCGCCTGGGCGAGGGCCGAGCTCGAGCTAGAGGCGGCAGAGGAGGAGGACCTGGACCTTCGGACGGACTTTGGGTCGAGCCCAAGTCCAACGCCTGAAGCCATGGCAGCGGGGATCGGAGATGCCATTCGACGCCTCGTGCCCCGGAGGGTTATCCGGATGCTAACCGTGTACCAGATGAAGGACCGGGCTGGAAAGGTGGGCGCAAAAGGCGTCGCACCCCTCCTCGACCGACTTCTCGCGGCTGGTTCCTCTCCTCGTCTACATCTCATCGGTCACTCGTACGGCGGAAAAGTGGTCCTTTCTGCAACGGCCAGGAGTGAGTCGGACCGGATGGTCCATTCCATGTTGCTTCTCCAACCCGCCGTGAACCACCTCTGTTTCGCAGATCACGTCCCCGGAACGGACTATGCCGGCGGTTATCACCAGGTGCCGGACCGAGTGAGGCGGCCCATCCTCAGTACCTTCAGCGAACACGACTTCCCACTTACCAGAACCTTCCATCTTGCCCTGCGGCGTCGGCAGGATCTGGGTGAGCTCCTGACCGCGGGCCGGAGTCCGGATGACACGCCGAGTAGGTATGCCGCCCTGGGGGGATTCGGCCCCCGGGGGGCTGGGGAGAGACTGATCTCTATCCTCGATCCGGGCCAGCCCTATCCAGAACTCTCTGAAGACACACCTCCAGAGGTTGTCGGGATCAACGGATCCAGAACCATCAAAGGACACGGAAAC
>JBDHGR010000630.1:0-2711 GCA_039589815.1 Gemmatimonadota bacterium
CCCTGGAAGCGAAAGCCCGCTCGGAGCGCCTCTGAGCCCTTTCCCAATGCGACTGGAGCCCTCGCTTCCTTTCGGTTATGCTCTGCTCACCTTCCACCTCTCACGCGGTCCCGAGGGCCGCATTGGAGAAGGGCGCGGGGGCTTGGCCGGTGACGGGAGGAGCTCCCTCGGAGCGTGAGGCCACGGGTGCCGCCGAATATGCTGGACCACCTGTTCTGATGGCCGATGTCCTGGGTCGAGCATGGGCGCGATCCTCGTCGGTTCGATCACCGGCGAAAGTCACGGGGTGAAAGAGCCTGCCGAGGAACGGAGAGGAAAGAGCGAAACCGCTGATGCCCACCGGGGATTCCGAAACCGTTAGTCTCCGTTTCTTCTATGCCTCGATCTTCTGGCTGATCGTGCCTGGACTCTTTGGACTGACGCTGGCAACGCTCCTCTATGTCCCTCAAGTCCAGGACCATTTCGCCCTCGCCATCAAGCCCTACCTCAGCTTCGGTCGCCTGCGACCGGCCCACGTCAACCTCGCCATCTTCGGTTGGCTCTCCCAGAGCTACATGGGAGGCATCCTCTACATCGTCCCCCGGTTGAGCCGCACCCGGCTCTACAGCGTGCGCCTGGCCCGGGGCACCTGGTGGCTATGGAATCTCATGGTCGCTGGAGCAATGGTCACTCTGCCGATGGGGATGACTCAGGGCCGCGAGTACGCGGAGATGAGCTGGGGTCTCGACCTGCTCTTCGTCCTCTGCATGGTGCTCCTGGCGATCAACATCTGGGGCACGGTGCTGCGGCGACGAGAGCCCAAGATCTACGTCAGCCTCTGGAACTTCATGGCCGCAACGGTGGTCATGATCCCGATCTACATCATCGGCAACAAGATCTGGGACTCGACCGGAGCCTACCAGGGGATGAACGACAACATCGTCAACTACTTCTATGTTCATAACCTGTTCAACGCCTGGTTCACAACCGCCGGAATCGGTCTCGCCCTCTACCTGCTCCCCAAGCTGACGGGAAACCCTCTGTTCAGCCACCGCCTGGGTCTCTGGGGACTGTGGAGCGTCTGGACCGGACAGCATCACCAGCTCTACAGCCCTGCTCCGGACTGGCTGGAGTTTCTGACCGTGGTGTTCAGCATCCTCGCAGCCGTACCGACAACCGCTTTCATGGTCAACTTCTTCATGACGATGAGGGCCCGCTGGACTCTGGCCGCCAACGACGTGGCCCTGCGTTTCTTCGTCACCGGGGCCCTCTTCTGGGCGCTAACCTGCGTCCAGGGAGTGGCCCACTCGTTCCGCACCTTTTCCATGGTCGTCCATCTGACCAACTGGGTTGTCGGCCACAGTCACCTCGCCTTCGTCGCCGCCTACAGCTTCTGGGCCTTCGCGCTGATCTATGCTCTCCTGCCCCGACTCCTGGACAGACCGCTGTTCAGCCGCACACTGATGGAGTGGCACTACTGGCTGGCGACCTTGGGCATGACGATTTTCATGGTGTCGCTGTGGGTCGCGGGCTTGATCCAGGGCCAGAACTGGGCCTCTCACAGCATCCCGTTTCTCAAGACCGTAATCGCGATGAAGCCCTATTTTGGTGCCCGTCTTCTGGGCGGCGCGATAGCCGGGGTCGGCATTCTGTGCTTCGCGGCGAACGTGGTTGCGACGGCGCGGCGCGGCCATGATCCGGAGACCGGACCGGCGAACGCCCCCAGCTTCGGAGGGGCACGATGAGACCCGGCCTCGTCTACCTGACCGGAGGATCGCTCATCAGCTTGCTGCTGGGAGTCATCGTGACGATCGTCCTCCCGGCACGGGATCCGTTCGGGCCCTCGGCTCTCGCCCATCCCTATAGCGAGATCGAGCAGCGTGGGCGCGAGATCTACCTCGCCGAGGGCTGTCACTACTGCCATTCCCAACAGGTGCGGGAGCCCGAGGCGAACAGAGGCATGGTTCACCGGCGGGGAGATATCGGTCCCGAATCCGTCCCGGGCGACTACTACTATCAATGGCCCGTCGCCTGGGGAACCCAGCGTCAGGGCCCCGACCTGGCGCACCTGGCGAGTCGCCCGCCGATCGGCCGCAACGTGAAGTGGCACATCCTCCACCTGAAGGAGCCGCGAGCGCTATCCCCGGGGAGTGTGATGCCCTCCTATGACTATCTTTCCGAGGCGGATCTCCAGGCGCTGACCGCCTACTTGCTGACCCTGAGGTAGGACCCGTGGTCTATTCAGCGACATGGCTGGTACTTTCCCTGATTGGCATCATTCTGGTTCTCTTCGCTATCGGCTATTACTGGGCTCGCCGGCAGGGGCAGTTCGACGACGTCGAAGCCGCCAAGTACAGAATGCTGGAAAACGACCGCGACGAGGAGAAGGAGGACAGAGATGAGCGCTGAGGGCCGCTCTCGAAGCGGAACCGATCTCGAGCCCGCCTCGGCACGACCGGAGACGGAGGACTACGCCGGTGAGATCCAGGTGGCCGGGGGCGAGCCACCGCGCTGGTCGACTCGCGTTCCCTACGTCGCGATCGTCTTGGCCCTGGCCTACTACCTGTACGTGGGCGCCACGGACCCCGTCAATCTGGTGTTCGCGACACTCTTCGTTTTCTGGCTCATCTATACCCCAATCGCAAAGAGGCGAGGTTGGTTTTTCATCCCCCTGGGATGAAGGAGGAAAGGAGGTTCCCATTGTAAGCAAGTGTGGAATACACTACTGCACC
>JBDHGR010000631.1:0-3510 GCA_039589815.1 Gemmatimonadota bacterium
TAATCCAGGAAGATGCCGGTGACGCTGGTGAACGCAGAGAGCGGGAGTTCCACCACCCCCTCTATGGCAGCCGCATCGGGAACGGTCTCGTGGAGCTTGAAGGCCAATCCCTGCCGGATCAGATAAGGCGTCAGGCCCAGCTGGCTGGCTGCGTTTCCGCTCGATGCGAAATAGACGGGGCGGTCACCCATGGACGAGCGAATGATGGACAGAGCAAACCTTTGCCAGGGTTCAAGGTAGGTGCCGCCCTGGAACTGTGCCGAGATTCCGGGCCCCAGCTCCACGGATTGATCCTCCCTGATCGGTACCAGGGTCTGGGCCGCCTGCTGGATGGTGACGTCGTCCAACTGGAGGATGGACCGGGTTGGCGCCCGTATGGGGCCCTCCATGAGGAGGGGGACCTTCCCTGCGTTCCGAACCCCAGCGGCCCCCTCGGGAGCCGCGTACTCGGCTCCTGGAGAACCTTCCGAAGAGTAGGGTCGCTGACAGATTATTCGGCTCGGATCGGCCAAAGCACTCTCTCCCTCCGGACAGGGACTGGTGAGCCCCCGGAGCTGGAGGGCATACCAGTCGATGTTCAGATAGGAGGTGACGATGACAGTCACGTCCTGCCGGATTCCTTCTACTTCCTGGAGGTACCAAAGGGGGAAGGTGTCATTGTCTCCGTTGGTGAAGAGTACACCGTAGGGCTCCACGCTCATGAGCAGATTGTACGCCCAGTCCCGGGCCGAGTAGTCGCCGGCCCGACTGGCCCAGGGCCAGTTCAGCACCAGGGGGATCGCTGCAATAAGGAGGATGGGTCGAGCCCTCTTCATGCCCGCGGCCATCCCCTTACCCAGGTTCCGCCAAAGGGTCACGATGCCGATCCCGGACCACAACCCCCAGAGGGAGAAGCTCACGATGAAGAAGTAATCCCGCTCCCTAACCTCGTGAAAAGGGTCAGGATGTACCACCAGCTCACTCTTTCCTTCCGGAAATGCTCCAGCGCCCCATAGACGCCCAGTCCCGTGAAAAGGAGGGTGAAGGGCAGGCGGGCGGCGGAAAACAATACTTGGGTGCCCTGGAGCACTCGGGACCACTGCCAGTCAAAATACTGCAGGTAGTTGACGAACTGGAGATGGAGTGGTGCCAGTCTGGTCCAGACCGTGGGCTTGACGTACTGCTTTCGGCTGAGGGCCTCGGAGAGATTCTCGCACCCGCTTTGCCCCCAGGTAAGAAGGCTGGTGAGGGCTCCCGTCAGGGTTTCGCAGGTGGGAGAGGCTTCGTTGATGACGGGGTCCAGAGCCGCCCGGAGCGGCAGATATAGGTGAATCGATAAACCCACGAAGGTGGCAACGACTGCGGCCAGGTAGAGCTTCCAGTTCAGCAGGGTTTTTGGGTGCACCAGGAGGATGAAGAGGCCCAGGGCCGGGGCTGCCAGAAAAGCCATCAGGTGGTTCCCCACCGACAGGGCCAGGATGAAGACCATGAGGATAAGGAGGTTATCGTCCTTCCCCCTCCCCAGGTTTTCCCGCCAGTGGAAGGCCAGCCAGCTGAGAAGAGCGATGGTGAAGAGGGAGACCGTATAGACCTTTTCGTTGACGTTCGACTGGTTCCATACGGTGAAGGCCGTGGCGCTCACCAGGACGGCGACGAAGGCTCCTACCAGAGGAAACCAACGGTCTTCCGTGAAATGCCGGAGGATGTGGTGCGCCACCAGAAACCAGAACCCGTGGGCGAGTGCGCTCATTGTGGCTGAGAACAGGTTGATCTTCACGGCCACCGAAAGCCCCAGAGGTGTGAGGAGGATCTCCCACGCCCGAGCTAAAACGACGAAGAGTGGGTTCCCTGGGGGGTGGGGAATCCCCAGGATATGGGCCGTGGCGATGTATTCGCTGGTGTCCCAAAATGCAGTCGTGGGCGCCAGAGTGACTACATAGAGCAGAGCCACCAGGACGGTGGCCAGGAGGGCCCACCTATAGGGTGGTTCGATTACACTATGATCACCACGTGTGGTGGCGGCTTCCGCCATGCTCTACTCCTTCGAAAGAAGAAGGCTTCCCCAAGCATCCACTTCCAGCTGCCAGCCGGGTGGGAGCCAGGTCGTTGAAGAGTATTCCAGGACGATGACAGGGCCTTTCAGGGTATGCCCGCCCAACAGGTCTTTACGCCATACTCTCTGCACCTCGATCTCGTTCCCATCGTAGTATGCGGTGCTCTTCTCGGCGGGAGGGTTGCCCTCTGCTTTCTCCAGGCGAGAAGGGGAAAGGGGTAAGGGAGGGGCCTCGGCCACCGCCCGGAGGGTAACGGCCTCTACCGGGGTTTCGGGTCGGGCATAGCCATAACGTTCCTTGTGGGCTTCGTGGAAAGCATCGACCCAGCCCTCCCTGGGCACCCTCAGCTCGAAGCTCTGACCGCGATACCGGGCATCCAACCAGTGGCGTACGGTGAGGGAATCGGGATCGTTTCCCTCCGCCAACATCTCCTTCATCGCCTGGGACTCCAGCGCCGTAAAGGCCTCTCCCAACCTGGTTTCCTGGTCTGCCCCCGACGAGGAGACCAGGAGCGTCCGGGACACTTCCCTGGTAGGAGGAGCTGCCAGCATCCCATATGCGGAGAGCAAACCCGGATCCGGAGGAACAAGGGCACGTTTCGCTCCCAGCCGGTCCACCAGCTCGGCCACGTGAAGGGCACCTGCGCCGCCGAAGGCTACAATGACGAACTCGGCGGGGTCGAAGCCCCGCTCCACTGAGATGACCCGAAGGGCCCGCTCCATCGCCGTGTTCGCTACCGAGAGGATCCCCTCAGCGGCATCCTCCCGTGTCTTCCCCAGAATCCCGGCCAGCTCTCCCAAGGGGTTGGCGATGACCTCCCTATCGAGGTGGCCGTCCCCACCCAGGAACGCATCTGTCGGAAGGCGCCCGAGCCAAACATGGGCATCGGTGACGGTAAGCTCCCGGCCACCCTGGCCGTAGGCGATGGGGCCTGGATCGGCCCCGGCGCTCTCGGGACCTACTCTGAGGGCCCCGCCGGCATCAACTCTGGCCAGAGATCCGCCCCCGGCTCCCACGGTGTGAATATCGATGACGGGTACGGCTACCGGTTGCCCCGCGATCTCGAGTTCCCGGGTGTGAAGGGGTCGTCCAGGGCAGAGAGACACGTCGGTGGAGGTCCCTCCCATGTCGAATGAGATGATCTGATGGAAGTCGGCTCGCCTGGCCCAGGCCAAAGCGCCTACCACTCCACCGGCGGGGCCGGAGAGGACAGTGTGGACGGGTTCCCTGATTGCCCGATCCACCGGCACGGCTCCCCCGTTGGAAGCCATGATGTGTACGGGCCGGGCGCCGCTTTCCCGGTCGAGCCTCCCCAAGTAGCGGGACATGATGGGGGAGACGTAGGCGTTGACGGCCGTCGTGGAGGTTCGTTCGTACTCACGGTACTCCGGCAGGAGCCGGGAAGAAACGGATAGAGGCAAATCCAGATCCTGGAGGGCGGCAGCCACGGCCTCCTCGTGGTCCTGGTTGGCATAGG
>JBDHGR010000632.1:0-2698 GCA_039589815.1 Gemmatimonadota bacterium
TTCGGGCTGTCGGTGGTCCGGTACCCGATTCTTTCTCCTCTCAGTCGGTAGGTACCTGGGAGGGGTGTGATCAGTGTGAACGTTCCCAGACTGTCAGTCAGCACCTGACTCTCGACATTGACCTGGTCCGTTCCTGGGAGGAGGTTCTTCAGCAAAGACACCGTGCCGTAGGGGATGGGCTCCCCAGAGTCGAGATCTCGGAGCCGACCCTGGATCAGTTGCTCAGTGGCTCGCGTGGGACGACGGGGTCCAAGCACTTGTAGGGAATCCCCCAGGACGGGCGCAGGGGAGAGATGGATTTCTACAGAAAGTATCTGTCCTGGACGGAGGGAAAACCCGCCACTCTCCTTGGTCTCGTATCCGATTCGGTGTCCTTGCAGGGAATAGGCACCTGGACCCGGCGTCCTCAGGGAGAACCGACCATCACCGTCGCTTTGCGTCGTGGAGACGATCCGCCCCTCAGGAGTCAATAGCCGGACGACACCATAGGAGAGCGGAGCCCTGCTTTCCACTTCCAGCAAAACCCCCTGAATCAGGGCTGTCAGGGTGTCCTGCTGAGACTCGGCGGGCGTAGGCGTTCCGGCAAGAAAAGCGAGGAGGACGGGAGAAGCCGCCACCCGAAGGAGTAGGCCTCGATGACGCATAAATCCCCCGTGCCCTAGAACCTGGGAAGCTGATACTTTCCCAACCCCGGTGATTCCCGAAGGTTCCATCGGAGTGGCCGCTCGCCAACCCCCCGCGATCCCTCCCCTTGAAGGTTGCAGGTCCCACATCCCTCTCTTCCGGTTCATGGGACTCTGGCCAAGGGGGCTCGCCTGACCTCCTCCACTGAGGTAGTCTTCCCCTTCAAAGTCCGTCGCGACAAAGATCTCATCCCGTAGATCGGATGGAGCCGGATCACTGAACAGGAGAGACAACATGGTGATGGATCGCAGGAGGATGTTGGGCGTTTCGGCGGGAGCTTTGACGGCAGCCGGCCTGGGCTGCACGAACCAGTCTCAGGGGGAAGCACCTCCCACCGGCGCCTCGGCAGGAACATCGCCGTTCCTGGATGTGCCCGATTCAATCCGGGCCCTTCGGCCCATGACGGCCGGCATCACGCCCATCTCCGACGACGAACGACGGGGCCGAATGGAAAAAGCCCAGCGGTTGATGGTTGAGAACGGAATGGACGCCCTCTACCTGGAGCCTGGCTCGAGCCTGTTCTACTACACAGGCGTGGAATGGAGTGGTGGGGAACGGATGTTCGCCATGATCCTCCCGGCTCAGGGCGATCCGGCCTATGTGTGCCCCCAGTTCGAGGAGGAACGGGCCCGGGAGCTGATCCGGTTTGGAGACGACGTCCGCGGCTGGGAAGAGGAAGAAGATCCAGGTGTGCTGGTTGGCCAGATCCTGGCGGATCGGGGGATCCGAACCGGGACTGTCGGGATGGAGGAACGGGTCCGGTTCTTCCTGTTCGACGCCGTTCGAAAAAACGCGCCGCACCTGGACTACGTCCTGGGGACACCGGTTACGGCCGGTTGCAGGATGTACAAATCCGAGGCCGAGCTGGCCCTGATGCAGCGGGCCAACGACATCACCATCGAGGCCTACAAGGCAGTTGTGCCCCTTCTCCATGAAGGGATGACCAAAGGGGAGCTCCGGGAGTTGGCCTCCATGGCCCACCGGGCCCTGGGGGTCACGGGCTCCATCGGGGCAAACTTCGGAGAGTCCTCTGCATTCCCCCACGGGAGCATCCAGCCCCGGGACCTGCGGGAAGGCGACATGGTCCTCATGGACGGCGGATGCGGCGTGGAAGGATACCGTTCGGATATTAGCCGAACCACGGTTTTCGGAGAGCCCACCCAGCGACAGACCGACGTGTGGAACCTGGAGCTGGAAGCCCAGAACGCCGCCTTTGCAGCGGCTCAGGTGGGCGTTCCCTGCGAGGAGGTGGACGCTGCGGCCCGGAAGGTCATCGTGGATGCAGGGTTCGGTCCCGACTACCTGATCCCCGGCCTACCCCATCGCACCGGCCACGGTATCGGGCTGGACGGCCACGAGTGGACCAATTTTGTTCGGGGTAACAAGACACCCCTGGCCCCGGGAATGTGCTTCAGCGACGAGCCCATGATCGCCATCTACGGGGAGTTCGGGGTTCGTCTGGAGGATTGCCTGTATATGACGGAGGAGGGGCCCCGCTTCTTCACCAACCAGAGCGTGTCGATCACGGAGCCCTTTGCCTAGATGGCGGAACCGTTCGCGTAGAGGACGGGAGGAGAACGCCGTGCTTCGCCGTTCCCTGATCGTAGTGGCCACACTCCTGGCCCAGACGGGCCATGGCGCCGGTCAGGTCCTGGCCCGAACGGATAGCACCGGGCCGTTGGTCGTCCAGCGGGAGGTCCGCGAGCGTTGGATCCAGGGAGGGCAACATCCCGGCTTCGTCCCATCCAACTCAACCCGCGAAAGTATCCACGTGCGCCTGCGGGAGGCCATGGGGAACGCCGATTGGCGATACATCGACATCCACAGTGGAAACTGGGACGCCTCCCTCCGCCTCGATTCGCGAAACCGCCTGCTCTCGTTGCGGGTCGATCCTCCGGCGGTTTCGATCGGGGGGACCAATCGACCTGGCCAGTATGATCCCTGGCAGCGGCGCCTTCGAACACTTCGTGGCCGGATCACGGGCCTCTGGGAAATACCAGTTGTCCTTCCAGGT
>JBDHGR010000633.1:0-2669 GCA_039589815.1 Gemmatimonadota bacterium
GCCAGGTGCAGGATGGGCGGTCACCTTGTCGCGGCGCTACAGTGCGCCTGGCGCCCCCCGTCAAGGGGAGGGGATGGCGACCGGCCCCCCAGCGCTGTCCTCCTTCTCACTTCTCCTTGGAAGGAGGATTTGATGCGCCAAATGACCATTCTTCTCGCGATCTTCGGCGCCATTGCGGGAGCTTCTCTCCTCACGAATGCCGCACCGCCCGACCGGAGTGCGGAGTCGCTGCCTCGGTTCCAGCTCGTCGGATTCACCGCGGCGACTCTTTCTGGACAGTCGGGAGTTCTGGCTCTCACCCTTGCTTGCCAAGTGGAGTTCCCGGGTAGTCGCATGTGCGCTAGCGGGGAGGTGATTAAAACAGTCTCGATTCCCGAAAACCTAAACCTCAACGGGATGGCGTGGGTTCGGCCTTCACTTGTGCCCCACACCAGCCCTGGCGACCTCGTCGTTGATGCTTCGGGGTACTCCAACACCGTTTACAGGGGCTCTCTGAGCTGCGGCGGCTGGGCACCGCAAGCGGGCTCCGGTTCGGACCTCGGCCTGGCCTTAACGGTCGATGGATCCTTTCGAGAGTCGTCCTGCCAGCTCCCGATTGCCGTCAGCTGCTGCGCGCTGGTGCCTTGATACGGCCACAGCCACATCGTAGTGTTCACCGCGACACGGCGCAGGCAGAGAGGGTAGGGCGAGCGTGGGAAGGCGCTGCATTCGCCGAGGGGGGAAAGAATGTTGAAGACCATTATACGCTCCGCATTGGTCGGCGTGTTCATCCTTGGATCCGTTGGGGCTGCTGGGGAGGTTGTATTCGTTGATGTTCCGTATGACGTCACCAACCAATCAGTGGTTGCTACCGGTGGCGTTAGCGGAGCAGGGAATCCCATTGAGGTGACTTGGGGCGAGTCTAGCGAAGGGTGGGTGTGGGCCAACGAGTCGATCATCGCCACAGACGGAACCGGGGGAATCGCCTGGACGCATTCCAGTTCGTTCACAGGAACCGGTAACGGGTATGGAGGTTCGATTACTTCAATCCATGGCATCGTACTTTCGGTGCCCGACTTCGGATTGCCGACGACACCTGTACTGTTTCTAATGGAGGAAGTAAGTAAAGAGGTGACTGGTGGAGGGGTTTTCACTGCCCGTTGCTCTGTCCTCTTCAACCAGGTGACGAGCGCTAGTCTCGGTGCAGACCTCAGCCTCCCCGAAGGCGGCTACAGCATCATCGATGAATATCAGGATCCCCCCCAAGTGACTGCATCGCAACAATTCTTTATTGCTGGGGACACCCTTGCCTTCCGCATGACGTGTCGGTTCACGCCCTCGATCTGGAATAACACGACAGGCTCAGCCTCTATCAACACAACATACCGGCTGGTGGCGCGCGCGATTGATTCAGGGAGGCCTGGTAGAGGCCGAGGACCTCAGTGATAAAAAGGGTGGGTGGGGGAGTCACCCCGAAAAGACACGCAAGAAAAAACCCCGCTTCGGCGGGGTTTTCTCCAAGGCTACGCGTCGACGCCGGAGCAGAACCGGTCTCCGCTAAGGGAGAGCAGAGAATGAAATCGCCCCTCTGCGCTGGCAGAGCCCGCTATCAGGGGGGGAAGGATCGATCGAGAACGACGTCTCGAGCGCGCATCCCGTTGAGGCAGGGTCATGCAAGATCGGGGAGTCGGCGGCAGGAGTTGCTGCCGCCTGACAACCGCCAGCTACGATACAAGACCCTTCCTCTGCGCAATTGCTATTCCGATAATCCCAATCCAGACCAGGCTGGCTACCGTAGGCTCCGGTACTGCGACTACAAAGGTACGAAATCCGTAATCCCCTGGAATCTCCTGCCAGCCGTTCGATATGAAAACGTGGCGATCACCCTCTGGATACGGGTCATCCGAGTCGGCAGTGCGCCACACGAACTTCGCACCGGGGGCAGCAGTACCAAGCTCCACTCGGACGACTAGCGCCATACTGTCACCTTCCGCAACGGCGACGCCTGCCCCAAGCGAGATGGACTGCCAGTGCTCAGCGAGTGGGATGTCGCTCTGGTGCGTGGGAACACTCATCATCATCAAGCCAGTCGGCCCTCCGCTCACGCTCAGTTTATGGAGCTCAAGAATAAGCCAGTCCGGCCTGTCCTGTCGTCCAAGTGGAGGAAGCTCACCGAGCAACAGATCCACCTGGACTATTGTCCCCGACACTCCAACTGTGAACCCCTGACTCGCGACGCCGGTCTGGTTTAATCCAGTTCCGCTCGTCGGATCGATTGGCGTTGGGTCATATGCCTGGTCGAGGATCAAGGTCGCCTGCGCGGTGGGAGCTAGGCAGAGCAGCCAGACCACTAGTAGCGAAGTCTGAAGAGCGATCACCTTAGAGTGGCCTCCCGAAAGTTAGGAATTGTCACTTCTCAGTAGGATGACCCCAGTATTCTCATCACCTTGATCCCACTCCCCGGGACCCAGGGCAGTTCTGATAGCACAGCTGGGTGTGTGGCGTCGTGGTTCTCCTTTCGACCTGTCGCTCTTCTTCCTCCCCGTAGCCGCGGTTTTGGTTCCGCGCGCAGCCGAGAGGGGTCCGTACCGAGTCTCGTGGAAAGAGGAGGTGGCGTAACCTTCCGAGTTGACAACAAGAAATCGCCGTAAGGGCGATTGGAGGGTTACGCCATGTCGAAGACTACCATC
>JBDHGR010000634.1:0-2654 GCA_039589815.1 Gemmatimonadota bacterium
TGATGTGATTTCAGAGGCTTAGGATGTATGGAAGGTGCGCTCAACCTGGAGAGACCGGTTCGATTCGTCCCTGCCTTTCCGGAGCAGGGGTAACGATCCCTTCCGGATGCGGTGGGCTCCGTCACCCCTCTACCTTCTTCAGGTTGAATCGAAACACGGTTTCCGCCGAACGGACATCCAAGATCAGATCGGACCCGTGTGCTCGGGCAATTCGTTGGGCGATGGCCAGGCCCAACCCTGTACCCCCATCCCTGGTGGTTACAAACGGATCGAAGATCGTCTCCCGGAGGTCTTCGGGGACCCCCGGCCCACGATCCCAGAACTCGACTGAAGTGTACGTTCCCGTTTCCGCCTCGCGAATCCTGATGCCTATGAGCGTCCCTGGCTCCACCGCCTCTATGGCGTTCAGCAACAGGTTGAGAGCCAGCCGCTCGAGAGCGTCCGGATCACCCCATACCACGAGTGGCCGAAGTGGGGGCTGGTATTCAAAAACACAACGGGCTTCTACCCGTTGAGGTTCGGAGGCCCGGACGGCGGCCTCCAACGGCCCTCGCAGATCGCACTCGACCAGCGAAACGCTTCCGCTCCGGGCCACGTTCAGAAAATCGCTCACCGTGGCATTCAAATGGTCCACTGCCCCGACCGCCCGCACCACCAACTCCCAGGCCACTTGGGGTTCGGTGTGTACCTTACCCTGAGCTCGCTGGAGGTCGGTCCGGATAGCGGTTAGGGGATTTCGGACCTCGTGGGCCAGGTCCGCGGCGAATTCACCGACTGCCGCAACGGATTCTTCTCGAGCAAGATCCTTCAGAGTCCTCTGGAGGGTCGCACTCATGGTATTGAAGGCTTCCGCGGTGTCGCGCACGCGCGGGGGGCCTGATTCTTCTACCTGGACGTTGAGGTTCCCGGAAGCCACGGACGTCGCTGCTCGGGCGAGCCTATCGAGGGGCCGCGTAAGCCATCTCGCAAGAACGGTGACCAGGGCAAAAGAGAGGGCCACGGCCACGATGATCGCCCAAACGCCCCGCCTTGCCGCCCGGTCGAACGGCGCCGTCACGGGTTCTATGGGGGCAGCCAGGACAAACCGAACAGGGGGATCGCCCAGAACCCGGGCCTCGGCTACCCAGTCCTCTTCCCTCCACCGGAATTCGGACCGGCTGAAGAGCTCGGCTTCAATGGACAGGGGAGCCAGAGGAACCCCGCTCCGGCTGTCGAAGACACCGGGGATGGAACCGGCGATGCCCAGAGTCAGAAACTCCGGCGGAAGGAGCCCATCGACCCGAAGCCTAGCCTCCATCGTCCCAAGCTCCACCCCTGAGAAACGCTCCAGCACAGGGAGAACATAGTCCAGGGTGCCCATGGGCCGGTTCGGTTCGTAAGCGCTCGTGCCCAGCGCGTCTGGGAGACGGCCCACCACATTCCCTCCGAGATCCTTCAGCTCCAGGGATACGAGGAAGCCGGAGACCTGGGACCAGAGCCCAAGCAGTTCGGCTCGATCCTGGTCTTGAAGCGAATCCTCCCATGGGTGGCTTCCACCCAGTGCGTCCTTCACCGCGTGGGTCTCTGCAAGGTCCAGCAGGAGGGAGCGGTGTTGAATCCATTGACGACCGAACTCTTCCACCGTCTCCGCCAAGGCCTCTTGAAGCCGGAGATGGACCAGCTCGATTCCGGTTCGCCGAGCCGTGTTGTTCACGAAGAGGCCCAAGAGACCCAAGGGGAGCACTACACCCAGAAGGATAAGAAGGAGGAGGCGGCTACGGAGACTCAGGTCGAACCGGATCGCCATTCTTCCTCCTGCTCAGTCCAGCCCGTGCTTCTCGATGAGCCGGTAGAGGCGCGGCTTCGAGATCCCCAACACCCGGGCTGCTTTGGCCTTGTTCCCGCCGACACCTTCCAGAACCCGGCGGGCATGCTCCGCCTCTACCTGGTCCATGGTTCGAAAGATGGGGCCCGAGGCCGAAGAGGCAGGCGTAAGGCCGAGGTGTTCAATCCGAATCACACCTCCCGTCGAGAGTGCCATTGCCCTGGTCAGGCAGTTCTCCAACTCCCGGACGTTTCCGGGCCAGTCGTGGCTCAGCAGGGCCTCTCGAGCCTCTTTCGACAGGGCCGGTGGATCCAGGTGCAGCCGTTCTGCTGCCTTCCCAAGGAGGTGGTCGGCAAGAATGGTTAAATCGCCCGGGCGCTCCCGTAGGGCCGGGAGCTCCACTTGAGCAATCTTGAGGCGATAGTAGAGATCTTCCCGGAAGGTCCCCTCTTCCACACGGGTCTCCAGGTCCCCGTGGGTAGCAGCCACCACTCTGGCCTCTATGGGTTCGGGCGACTCCGCCCCCACTCGGTAAGCCTCCCCCTCTTCCAGGACACGGAGGATTTTGGCCTGGAACTCCGGTCCAGTGTCCCCGATCTCGTCCAAGAACACTGTTCCCTTTCCTGCCAGGGCGAATCGGCCGCGCCGGTCGTTTACGGCTCCGGTGAAGGCTCCTTTGACGTGGCCGAAAAGCTCCGATTCCAGTAGTGTCTCGGGCAGGGCCGTGCAGTTCACGGGAATGAACGGCTCGGATGCCCAGGGAGAGTTGAAGTGGATGGCACGGGCGACCACCTCCTTCCCCGTCCCGCTCTCGCCCCGGATGAGGACGTTCACTCGGGTGGATGCGAGT
>JBDHGR010000635.1:0-2646 GCA_039589815.1 Gemmatimonadota bacterium
GCGCAACCGGAGCCCCAAGCTCTTCCCCGATTACTTCGTAGGCATGAGCCAGTTTTGCCGTCTGATTCGGAAAACTCTCCTTGGCCCAGGTCATGTAAAAGAGAGGCTCAGCGCCTTGACCCTCTATAACCCGCACCAGGTCACGGGCGGCTTCGTGGAAGCTCGCTGGATCGCCCAACCTTCCAGAAGCGGCGTCAACGTACCCGACCCCAAGAGTGCTTTGTTCCTGCAGTACCACCCGGTCCCATGAATCTCCAGCGGGCGCCGATTCCTGCAGGATCTCCGTTATATGTCCATCTCTGAGGTGGCCCGGAAGCGTGTAGCCACCGATGGCGCGGATGCCTTGGAGGAGGATCGGTTCCTCCAACGCTTGGGAGATCGCCTCCACAATCCGTGGAAGGTTGTTGTAGTAGGTGTAGCTGTTCCCGATGAAGAGAACATCTATCGAGTCCCTAGGTGCCTGGCCCGAGACCGGGTTGGCAGCCGTGGCAGCCATAAAAAGGAGGCAGACCACGCGGGAGTAACTCGGAAAAGACCGGATCATCGACAATCCCGGGATAGAAGGTTCTTGGGAGATTTCCCCCACCTCTTCAGATGGTGGTTACAGCGGTTGGCTCCGGACAAGGCCCTCAGGCTCACGGGAGGCCCGACCGAATCCTCAGTCTGCTCGTTCAAGAGACCACATCGTAGAGAAGCCGATAGAAATCCACACGATCATCATCTCTCTCGAGGCCGTACTCTTCAAGGAAAAGATCTTCGTATCCGGGGCCGAGGTTCCAGGTGAGGCTCCACGTCGCCACGGCAACATCCCACCAACGGTCCGCCACCCCGAGTTCCCCGAGGTCGACAAACCCAGTTGCCACACCCGCTTCGATGAGGATGTTCGGCAGGCAGTAATCTCCGTGACACACCACAAGCGTCTCGGAGTCTGGCCGCCTGAGGTTCAGGTGGCCGATGGCATCCCCAGCGGACAGATGGACGAACTCGTCATGGAAATCCCGCTCCGGAACGATCTGCCCTGCCTCGAGCCGACGGTGGGCCTGTGCCAGGGCGGCATCAAGGCGGAAGTCGAATGGACACGCTTCTACGGGGGCCTCGTGGAACGCCCTCAGCCCAGCAGCGAGGATAGCTACGAGACGTTGGGGGTCAGCGGTGAGCGCTGGGTCCGTGGCGTCGCGGCCGGGGAGGGCTTCAGTGATCAACCAACTGAGGCTCCCACTTGAATCCTGTTCGATCACATCAGGCACGGGGAGGAAATCATAGGCCCATCTCATCCGGGAGGCCTCGTCCTCAGGCATGGGAAAACACCCCGCTCGGGCCAACTTGAGGAACCGGGTTTCACCGAGATCCCTGGAAAGTTGATAAGTCAGGGCCTCCGGTCCGTATTGGTAGGCCACGTCCCAGCGCCGTTCCTTGTACTCCTTCCTCAGCGAGTCCGGAACCTTTGGACTTCCCGGAAGCTCCTCCATGGGCGACCCCCTCAGTCTCCGGACCCCTCCGTCAGGCGTGCGAGCTCGTCCACCACCTGGTTGAGCTTGGTAGCTTCCGAACCCGAGATTCTGCTGAATACGGTTCGAAAAATGGTGTAGAGAGTGGGTAACAGGACCAGGCCCACGACAAGGCCCACGAGGTTGCCATCGTTCAAGGCCGTGCCGAAGCCGATGACCGTGCCTAGAAGCCCGATCAGACCCGGAGGTAGGAAGGGTCAGTACTGCCGCATTTGTCAGGTTGGCCGAGCTATTGATAGCCGTCGTCCCATCCCGGGGCGTAAGGGTCACGTAGCGTTCGCCGGAATCGCCCTTTGCCCTCCACTCCAGGGAACCGTGGATCTCATCGACCTCCCCCTGGGTCCCCATGGTCCGACGGATGATGGAGAGGATCTCGGGGGTGTCGTCCGGATCGAACTCCCCCTCCGCTTTCCGCTCGAAGTTGAGGATCGTGGGGCCACCGAAGAACCTACTTGGCCTGTTCGAGCCTCCAAGGGCTACCGCCCGCGCAGCATCCTCCAAGCGATCGGAATCGATCCCCACCTTCTCGGCGATGGACTTCAACTCCGCCAGGGACAGCCCCTCTCGCTTCACGAGGGACTTGGACGGAGCCCTTTCCACGGCCGTCCTGAGGATCTTCCGGACCTCCTCGTCCGTAAACCTTCTCTCATCCAGGGGCATCTCCGCCATGTTCCGGTCCCTCGTAATTGGTAGTCGTGAAGAAGTCCAGCCCCCCGCCGGACCTCTTCACGAGCGGCCCCGATCTCATCCGATTCTGAAGGCCAGATGATGATGGGAACACCAAAAAAAAGGTACCAGACTACGGATTCCCACCACACCCCCATCCAACGAGGGTTGCCATGCAAACTCGGCGACCCCCTGAACCGACTCGCCGCGGCGGAGTAGTAGCAAGGAAGCCGGAGTCCGTCACCCTGACGAGACCGGTAGGTTCAGCGCAGGAGAGGGGCATGACCGAAAGAAAGAAGGCAGATGACTTTCCCAAGGAGGTGCTCGCCCTGTTCGATGGCTACGTGCATGGCTTTATCGAACGCCGGGACTTCCTCGAGGGTGCCGCGAAGGTGTTGGGAGGAGGTGCTGCAGCCCTCTCCGTGCTCACCGCACTTCAGCCACAGTATGCCTTGGCCAAGCAGGTCTCTCC
>JBDHGR010000636.1:0-2626 GCA_039589815.1 Gemmatimonadota bacterium
CGAAACACCGAATAGGTTCGACGCTGTGAACTCACGGGTGTAATCCTCGGCCCAACGTGTGCCCTCATTCTGGGGATCAATCAGGCGTGCCGTGATGCGGACGCTGTCACCAATCGCACGGAGGGTTCCGTCCAACAGGAAAGCTGCGCCGAGTTGGTCCGCTATCTCCGCATACGTGTGTTCGTCACGACTCAACCTGCTTGCAGAGGCGTGCGCCTTGACCTCGAATCCACGGATCTTTGAAAGCTGCGTATTGATATCTTCTGCGATCCCATCCCCCAGGTACCCCTCGTCTTCACCGACTCCTCGACTCTCAAACCGCAACACGGCGAGGGGTATGCGGCTGGCCTGGTCGCCGACCTGTGCCGCACGATTCCGCTGAAAAAACCACGCGCTCACCCCGACTATGGCCAGAACGGCTATGACAGCCGAGGTGCGAGCGGTCATCGTGCGAAATGACCTTTCATTCGCCTGAACTGGGCGGATATCCGTGGATGTGACCCCACCGCTGGGCGTGGCTGCTGCCTCCAGATGGGGAAGCATCTCCTCGGCACTCTGCCAGCGATCTGCCGGTTTCTTCTCCAGGCACCGCATGATGAGAGTGCCCAGGGCGGGCGGTACGGAAGCTCGGAGTTCCGTCACCGGCTGAGGGGCTTCCATGACCTGGGCCGCCAGAATCTGCTGGGGGGTGCTCCCAGAAAACGGTGGACGCCCGGCCAAAAGTTCATAAGCCATGACCCCCACGGCATAGATGTCGGCTCGGTGGTCAATGGCCTCGTCAGCCGCTGCCTGCTCCGGAGCCATGTAGGAGGGCGTCCCCAACGCCACCCCCAGTGTCGTGAGCTTGTGCCTTCCCGTGGCTTCGCTCACCGCTTTCGCTACGCCGAAGTCTGCTACCATGGCGTGACGGCCCGAGATCAGCACGTTTTCGGGTTTGATGTCCCTATGTACGACGCCGAGCTTGTGGGCTGCTGCCAGGGCGTCCACCACGTCACGGAGCAGGCGGGCTGCCGCCGTCACCGGAAGTTCGTGTTCCCGGACGAGGCGTTCCCTTAGCGACTCCCCTTCGATGTAGGGCATGACGTAGAAAAGGAACCCATCGGCCTCGCCGGAATCGAAAAGAGGTAGGATGTGTGGGTGTTGCAGATTGGCCGTGACCCTCACCTCTTGGAGGAATCGTTCCGGTCCTAGTGAGGCGGCCAGATCGGAACGGAGGACCTTCAGTGCCACCTTGCGGTCGTGGCGAATGTCCCTGGCCAGGTAGACCATAGCCATCCCACCACTGCCGATCTCACGCTCGATCTGATAGCGGTCAGCGAGTGCGGCCTTCAGGCGTTCCTCGTGTTCCATGTCGGATGGTCCGGTGAGAGGAGACAGGCCGTTCCAGCCCAGTCAGCCACCAAGCAGAATCATGGGTTGTGGGTATGGTGGGGGCAAGGATGGAACTTGTTGGAAGAGGTTTAACCTGGGTTCTGGTCGCGTGTCAGGCGGAGACCCTATTTCGGTGAAAAAGGTGGATGATGGCCCCAACGCCTGCGCTGGTTCCGACCAACACCCAACCCGCTCTCATGACATTCCCAATCGGCTCCAGGGTGAGCGCAGGGTTCTCTAGTTCGCCTTCCAGCAACCTCCAAACCCAACCGATTCCGAGCATGACTGATACCACGAACACAACCATCGTTACGAAGAACATGAGGATCAGCGCGAGCATCGGGACCAGAGCTCCGATCAAGCTGGCCGTGGCCAGGCCTCTTCCGCCCGATCCTCGACGCAACAACGAACCGAGTATCAGCCCGGCACAGCAATGGCCGAACGCCAACACCGCGATGGTCAGCAAAGTGCCATCTGGAGGGCCTGTCGGTTTCCACAGAAGAATCGCGAAGCTGCCTGCTGCAGATGCGACTCCGAACCCCAGTGCGGCGATGAGGCTCAGATCGGTTTCAGTCAGATTGTGGTCCTCTTTCAACGCCCCGGTCCTCTTGTACGCCTGGCCTCCTCAAGTAACCGTCAATCCGGCGAAGCCACAGCCATGGAGGAAGTAGAACAACACGGCTAGATGAGCCAGAAGAACCAACCAACGCCTTCTGGCCTTAACGGCCATGACGACCATCGCTCCAACCCCAAACAGGATGGTCATGAACTGGATGAGAATGGGGAGATGCAATGGTCGCCCGACGATCTCTCTCCACAACCAATACCCCGGAGGGAAGACGGCGAGAAGAGTGGCGAAGAAATCCCTCTCCTGGATCCCGAAGAAGAAGACGGCCAGCCCACAACAGGCTGCACCATTGATCAATAACCCACGGACAATGGTGGATCTCTTTGGCAATCCATCAACCTGGGTGGAACCCACGCTGCTTTCCACTCCTCGGCTCCGGTGAGAGTAGCCTACCCCATCCAGCCCAGTTAGCCACCAGTAGCCAAGATGGTGCAATGCTCAGGATATGAGCAAGGACGGAGGGCTGTGAAAAAAAATCTGGCGGGGGCGACCACTGGGACCCTGACGGACCGGGACTCCGGATCCGGTACAACACTGTGAATCCTCCGGAGACTAACCGGCAAAGAAAAGCGGCCCCCGAAGGAGCCGACTATTCTTTTGAAAAGGACCGCGTGACTTCTAGTAAAC
>JBDHGR010000637.1:0-2623 GCA_039589815.1 Gemmatimonadota bacterium
GATCAGACCCCAGGGAGGTGTAGTAGAAGGGCCGACCCAGAAGCCCCTCGGCGTCGCTGATCTTCTGCCAGCTCTCACCGTAGTCGTCGGACCGGTAAAACCCAGCGTCCGGCTTCGCCTCCACCAGGGCATACACCCTGTCGGGCTTCGCTGCCGTGACCGCCAGATTCCCTTTCCCGATGAGCTCGCTGGGAAGGCCGGTCCTGATGTTTTCCCAGCTCTCACCCCCGTCGGAGCTCTTGTAGAATCCACCCTCGTAGGATCCGCTGATGATGGTCCAGGGTTTCCGCTCGATGCGGTTCATCCAGGCGTAGACGACGTCGGGGTTCCCCGGTTGGAGCTCCACGTCCATGGCGCCGGTACTGTCGGAGACGAAAAGCGTCTTCTCCCAGGTCTCCCCGCCGTCGGTCGTCTTGTAGACGCCTCGATCCGGGCTGGGCTTGAAGATGTCCCCGTTGGCCGCCACCCAGACGATGTCGGGATCGGTCGGATGGACCCGAACCCCTCCGATCTGGCCCACATCGTAGAGCCCGGCGAACGACCAGGTTTCCCCTCCATCGGTGGTTTTGTACACGCCCCGGCCTGTGGATACGTTGCTGCGAACTCCATCCGATCCCGTGCCGAGGTAGATGACGTTAGGGTCAGAATCCGCCACGGCGATAGCACCTGTGGACCCCAATGGGACCTGACCGTCCGTGATGGGGACCCAGCTCTCACCGTAATCCGTCGTACGGAATACTCCCCCGCTGGCCACCCCCATATAGAAGGTGCCCGGTTGGGAGGGACTGCCGGTGACCGTGGTTGAGCGCCCTCCCTGGCCGGGCCCCACCAGCCGGAAATAGAGCCCGTCCAGCAGAGCCGGATCCACCGATTCCATCATCGGGGCCCCGGAATCCTGGGCTTGGGCCTGGACAGGCGCCGTGACTAGGCCGACGGCGGCGAAAAGCGTTACAACGACAGTGCGATACATGGCGACCCTCGGATCGTGCAGGGATACTGGCCGACTCCGCCGGTTTCCAGGGCGGGTGAGCAACAGGCAGGGAAAATGCGGTTCGGAGGACTCGGGCGGCAAGTCGAGCGGGAAGGCCGAGGATGGGGTATTCGGGTCGAGGCCCTCAGGAGTCCTTTTCGAACTCCACGCCCAGGGTGGAAGGGGAGCCTTCAAAAACGCGAAACACATATGTGTATTTGCCGGCTTTCAACGGAGTCTCCCCGACGTAATCGATGACCTGGGCTCTCGCCGTGTCCTGCCCGATGACGACCTCCGCCGAAGCGATCCGGTAGGCTTTGGGAACGTCCACGTAGGGGGAGGCCTCGCCCGGGCTCAGGTCGGAGAAGAAGAGGTCCCCCCTCGGCAGAAAAAGGGTCGCCTCATCCAAGGTCAGGTCGGAGCCGTTCCGTACACGAACCTCCACCTCACCGTCCAGCCCCAAGATCCCGCACCCGGTGGTCGGCCAGAGAACCACGGCCAACACCAGCCCCGTCCAAGCCATTCTCATCACGGAATCGCCTCCTTCATAAGGACTCAACCGTATGTACTCTAAACGATCGAGGGCGAAGAAATGCCCAAGACCAGGCGACTCTTGCTCGATCGGCCCTCGGTCACCAAAACTTAGCCTCTGCCACCAAACGGAGAGAGTGATGAAGAGTCTGAGAGGAGTCCTGATCCTGGCCCCGGTATTCCTGCTGGGTGCCGGTTGTGCGGGCCCGGACGAAAACGGCCGGGCCCAGTCAATCGATCAACGATCCTACCGCCTCGGGTCCATCGGGGCTTTTGCCGAAATGGTGGGGGCCGGCGTGAAGAAGCTGGCCCTCAGCGCTCCCATGGACCCCGCCGAAATGGACGCCCTCCTCCAGGAGGCCGAGCGAATCGCCGGTGACCACGACGTGGAACTGTACGGGGAAACCGACTTCCTGGTCACCGATCTCTTCCCGTCGGAGCTCACCGACGGGAAACAGGTGCTCCTCATCTACCGCAGGGGGACCTTGGAGGAATACCGGGCGCTCAAAGCGGAGAAACTTCGCCTGGAGGAGTCGGGGCAATACCAGGGCGCGGTCCGAGTGGAAGTCGCACGGAAGTTCGGCCACCTCCTCAGTTATACGGACGAGAAGATCGACGCACTACTTGCAGAAGCTGGGTGACGACCAGGAATCCCTGTCCAGGTACATCATTACAGCGGGGCCGTCTGGGGTGGTCGTCCGGGCCACCTCACTGAATCCGGCTTTTTCATAGCAGCGGATCGCCCGCCGATTGTCCGGGGCCGGATCCACCTGGATTCGCCAGACCAAGGGGTCCTCGAAAAGTCGCTCCACAAAAGCGGCAATGAGACGCGTGCCCAGACCCTGCCCGAGACTCTCGCCGTCGGCCAAGAAGAGGTCGATCCCCAGGACCCCCGGATCATGCTGCCCCGGCCACCACCCGTCCTCGGTCTCCACCGCGACGTAGGACTGGATGTAGCTGACCGGCTCGCCGTTTCGGAAACCGATGTACGGACTCACGGGGGATTCGTCCTCCACCCTGGGTAGGTACTCAGCCTTGGCTTCTTCCAGGGAGGGCATTTCATCCCACACTTCATCCACATGGGGACGTCTGAACCACTCTACCAGGAGGGGTAGGTCTTCT
>JBDHGR010000638.1:0-2617 GCA_039589815.1 Gemmatimonadota bacterium
GGTGCGACCGCATCGAAGGCGTGAATCGGGTGCTGCCGGACACGACTCTTAAATCGACAACCATGGGGACAAGGAGAAAGGGCGCCTTGAGACACTTCGCCACCCGGACCGCGGCAAGGGCTGCGGCATCGAAGTCTTGACTCTGTCGCTCCCAGGGCTCTCCTTCACTATTCTTGTCTCTCCCTCTTGGCCCCCTCGACCGAGGTCCGAGTACTCTAATCGGGTAGGGTGTGAGCCCTCTCCCTGTTCCTCTTGTATCAGTGGAAGGTGAAGGGCAGAAAGAACAGGGTTCCTGAGAGAGAGAAGAATCTTCTCATCACCACTGTCTCCTTAGCTTAGTTTTCCAAGGATGAAGCCATCCACTTCATCCAGCAGGATTCTCATAGGCACTCGGATTGGGGCACTCGTAATCGTCTGACCGCCTTGGAGTATCTGAACACTCTTCAGGTGAATCATCTTGTGGGTTCTTCGTTTGTGGGTCCTGATGTATTCCTCCTGGGCTTTATAGCTCGAGTCCAGAGAAGTCTCGATTAGACTGAAGCTGCCCTCAGGAAGTGGGCTAGATTTCAGAAATTCATAGAGGGCCTTCTTGTATTCAGTCTTGGCGATTAGGTCTCCTGACACAACAGCACCTTTGATGAGGAGAGTTACACCAATCCCCTCTATCTTCTTCGCGCCATCCAGTTCTCCAGCTGCGTTTACAGCTGTTATCAACCCATACAACAAGGAATCATGCCAGCCCTCAACAAGAATGGCCTTTTCTGGTTCCGGAAGCTCAGTCTTCTCATTCATCTGCGATTGCCTCCTTAGGGATTGCAGGTAGGGATGGACTCCCCAGTCTCAGCACTCCTCACCCCCAGATGAAACCCGATCAGCAAGCTCACAGAGGCAGAGGATGGATATGGAGAAGTACATGACGCATCTCATTGGTGGCCTTCCTTTCTTGGGTCACCTGTGGTGGAGTTAGTAATAATCATAACTGGCGAGATAGGCCACGCCGACAATTCCGCCGACAACGATAAGACCACCAAGGACAACGAGTCCGGTTTTCCAACCGTCGATAGATCGTTCCTCAATCTTCACAATGCTTTCCAAAGGTATGGCTTTAGGCACGTCCCAATACTTCTTCTCCTTTCTCCCCGAAGCCCCCAAGCTAGATCTCTGTCCATAGCCATAGAGCGTGTCGCCCACCGCATGCGCATCTTTCACTTCAACGCTACGGCCATCGGTCAGTGTGACAAGGACTTTGCTTGGACCTGTCTCATCCGGAAGTTGCTCAACCATTCTCCAACTAGAACATCCATTCAGCAAAACTGCCCATACTAGAATGAAAAGGAAGGCGTGCTTTACGTGTCTCACTCTAGTTCTCCTGATACTGACTCTTCAGCTTGCCCCAGGTGGTGGAGGTTGTGTTCACTTGACCTGCCCCCATCCATCGGTCCACTTCGAGTCACAGAGCTAGGCTGACTGCTCCGCCCCCTGAACCTGATCCACTAGGCCCGCAACTTTTGAAGCCGCCTTCGGTCCGGTACGAAGTGTCCCCCCAGACGATATCCGACCGGGGTTCGGTTGTCCAAAGCACTGTGTGGCCTGTGGTTGTTGTAGTCCTCCCGCCATGAGTTTACGGTTCTTCGGGCATCGATGAGATCGAGGAACCAGTGTTGCGATAGGCACTCTTGTCGGAACCTCCCATTGAACGCCTCAATATGAGCATTGTCCGTCGGCTTCCCGGGTCGGCTGAAGTCCAGCTTCACCCGGTTCTGATACGCCCAGTGGTCCATGACCCGTGAAGTGAACTCGCTCCCGTTGTCGCAGGTGATCTTTTCCGGAAGCCCACGGTCCAATCCCAGACGGGTCAGCACCCGAGCTACATCCAGCCCCCGAAAGCTCGACCCCACATCGATGGCCAAACACTCCCGCGTACAGGTATCCAGAACCGTGAACAGTCGTAACCGCCGACCGTCTGCCAGAGTGTCACTCATGAAGTCCATACACCACCGCTCGTTGGGGATCGACGCTGCCGGGCGCTCCACTCGTGTCGTCGCGCTCCGGTGCCGCTTGGGCCGCTTCCGCTTGAGCGTCAGCCCTTCCTCCGTGTACAGGCGGTACGTCCGCTTGTGATTGATCGGCCACCCTTCACGCCGGAGCAACACATGAAGCCGTCGATAGCCATAACGCACCCGGACACTGGCCAGGTCATGCAGACGGACCCGGAGCGGTTCCTGCGAGGGCCGGACACTGCGGTAGCGGATGCTCGAGCGGGCCACCCCGAACACCTCGCACGCGCGACGCTGGCTCAACCGGTACGCCGACTGCGCCCAACTGACCAACGCCCGTTGCCGTGCCGGCCTTAGAGCTTTTTTCGGAGCGACTCCTGAAGAATGTGCTTGTCCAGGGTCAAATCGGCCACCAAGCGCTTCAGCTTGCCGTTCTCGTCTCGTAGCTGGCGCAGCTCCCGAAGCTCGGATATCCCCAACCCGCCGTACTTCTTCTTCCACCGGTAGAACGTGGGCTCGGAAACCCCCAGGCGCCGGCAGATCTCGCCCACCGGCATGCCACCCTCCGCCTGGCGCAGGGCGTGGACGATCTGCTCCTCCGTATATCGCTTCTTCATGGT
>JBDHGR010000639.1:0-2615 GCA_039589815.1 Gemmatimonadota bacterium
CGAAAAAGGGGTCAGCCGTGATCACACAGTCGTGTTCTACGGCGACAACTTTAATTGGTGGGCCGCCTATGCCCTTTGGGTATTCCAGCTGTTCGGGTTCACCAACACTCGCCTGATGGATGGGGGGCGCCAAAAGTGGCTCGCCGAGGGCAGGACGATGACGTTGGAGATCCCTGATCGCCCTGCGACAGACTTCCCTGTGCCTGAACGCGATGATTCCAGCATCAGGGCCTTCCGAGACCACGTCATGGCGCACCTAAAAGAGGGTGGAAAACTGGTGGACGTCCGGTCTCCGGAAGAGTACAACGGCACCCTCCTCCACATGCCCGATTATCCGCAGGAAGGAGCCCTTCGGGGAGGACATATCCCCACCGCCGCCAGCGTCCCATGGAAGAGGGCGGCGAATGAAGACGGCACGTTCAAAGGAATTGGCGACCTGCGGGCCATCTACACCGATGAGGTCGGAATTGGCGAGGGCCAGGATGTGATCGCTTACTGTAGGATCGGCGAGCGGTCCAGCCATACATGGTTCGTTCTCACCTACCTCCTTGGCTTCTCCAACGTCCGGAACTACGACGGTTCTTGGACCGAGTGGGGCAACCTGGTGGGAGCGCCCATCGAGAAGTGAGGTCCGGGGCGGTGTCCCCATGGCGGGCTAAGCAGGTCTCCCTCTTGATTCTCACTCTGGCTTAGGGGGCTTGGATTAGGGGCTTGGATTAGGCCTTGCCCGGTAGCTTTCTCCGGGCGACTCTACCGCCATGCTTGGGTTCATCGGCAGTGCCTTCGTGGCTGGGCTCGTAGGGAGCCTCCACTGCATCGGCATGTGTGGGGGTTTCGCCATCGCTTGTGGGGGTAGGGCTCGGGACACATTCCTCTGGCACGGAGGGCGAACCGCGACCTACGCCATTCTGGGAGCCCTGGCCGGTGCATTTGGGTCCTTAATCCCAGGGCCCGGCTGGGTGGTAGCGTTCATCTCGGGACTTCTCATCGCCTGGTTCGCGGCGGGCCTGGCCGGGCTGGTCCCGGAGCCCCACGTCTCCATCCCCGGCGTGAAGCATCTCGCAACGAACCTGGCCACCCGCACGAACATCGCTGCTCGGTTCGGATTCGGGATGGCCAACGGACTCCTGCCATGCGGGCTCGTTTACGCGGCTTTGGCCATCCCCATCGCCACCGGCGACCCGGTGGTGGGAGCCCTGACCATGACCGCTTTCGGGCTCGGGACCGCGCCAGCCCTCTCGGCGGTAGCCCTGGGCCTGAGAAAGGTCGTGATGGGGGACATGCGACTACGCCGGGCGTTGGCAGCCGGGGTTTTTCTCGCCGCCATGTGGTCTATCGGGACCCGGACCGGCCTTGTTGGGACTCGGCACACGAACCAGGGGCCTGACATGGATGGCCAGCCCGGGATGGAGCTGGAGGACCTACCACCGGAGCATCAACACCCCGGGGGCTAAGCTTGCCTGCCTTGAGTTGAGCTCGGCTGCCGGGACTGAGGCTGATTCCGGGTGGAAGAGGCCGATTCCCGGTGGAAGAGGCTGCTTCCCGTCGCGGCCTCCCCTGACTCTCCCCGTCTTGCCCCTGGGCATTTCCAGATGCGTTTCCAGCACCCCCAGGCGCTCTTTTGGTAGCGGTGCTTCTAGGGCTCCTCAAGAGGACTTCCTCGGAGTTTCCCGCGAGCGTCCCAAACAACCCTTGACAACTTTTTGAGTGGCGGTGTGGTGGTGGTGCGGGATGGCCGTCTCACATCGCCCTGAAGCTCCCTGGTTTGACTCCTGTCCCCCAAGCCTGGAAAGCTGCGACTTCCGGAGCCTTTTGGGGCTCGTTTGGCCGTCTCAGGCCCCTCCAGAGAGCCCGAAAACCTGGCGTTATCTTAGAAGTAGAGCTTCGGTGTTTATTCGGTTACTCTGCCTAGGAGGTCTGCCCATGGTCCGATTCGCCCCACACGTTTCTTCCTTCCTTGTCGTGCGAGAACAACTCACTCTCGTCGACCCCTGCGGCTACGGCCCGAGGCTCCTAGGTCCGGGTCGGGACTCGCTTCCGGCGCCCCCGCCAGGTGGATCGCGGTTGTCGGTTGTCGATGCTGAAGTCCTGGAGCTGGCGGAGGACACCGTCCCTGTCGCCCCGAACCCAGCGGACAGCGCTTCCACCCCCCCTGCCAACCTTGCCACGGTCCCCGAGGTCCCCGATCCTTTCGATGATGCTGATGCCCTGGAGGAGCTAGAAGAACAGATCACCACCCTCGCAGCCCACATCCACGCTGCCACACACCGACTCCTCACGCTCATCGCCGACTTCGACCGTCGCCGGGGCTGGGAGCTGGGAGGCCATCGTAGCTGTGCCCACTGGCTGTCCTTCCGTACCGGTATCGACCTGGGGACAGCCCGAGAGAAGGTACGTACGGCCCGGGCCCTGGTCGGTCTTCCTGAAACCAGTGCATGCATGGGCCGGGGCGAGTTGTCGTTCTCCAAGGTTCGTGCTCTCACGCGTGTGGCCACCGAGACCAATGAAGAAGAGCTGCTGACCTTTGCCCGGGGATCGACGACGGCTCAGGTGGAGCGGATGGTCCGGGGGGTGAAGCGCGGGAGCCGGGAAGACGAGGCAGCACTGGAGCGGGA
>JBDHGR010000640.1:0-2585 GCA_039589815.1 Gemmatimonadota bacterium
TAGATTAGGGCTGTTCCTTCTGAAGACTCCCTCCCAACAGCTGGGTGGTTGGCAAATACATGCCGCTCGTGATGCAGTAGTACGCTTGACCACTTCCCCCCTCTTCTGCTCCCAATCAGGCCAGCGCATCTCGAAGCGGTGAGGCGCCCCCATTTCCTGCACCAAGTCAGAGGTTAGAAATTCGTTTTCTCAGATTCCTCGGAAGTCCCATCTGATCGGCAAACTCCTGGGGCGTTCGATTTCCCAGGGAGCTGTGCGGACGATCCGCGTTGTAGTCCCTTCGCCAGGCTGCCAGTTGCTTCCTAGCGTCCTCGAGAGAAACAAACCAGTTCTGATTCAAGCACTCCTGCCGAAGACGTCCATTGAAACTTTCGATGTGCGCATTCTCTATTGGCTTACCGGGCCGAATGAAATCTAGCTTCACGCCATTCCAATAAGCCCATTGATCCAAGGCTCGGGATACGAACTCCGGCCCGTTATCACAGGTGATGATGGAAGGCCGACGGCGACGCTGGCAGACTTTGGCCAGCACCTCGGCCACCCGGCGGCCGGTGATCGAGGAATCGGCCTCGATTGCCAAGCACTCACGGGTAAAGTTATCGACTAACGTGAAAGCTCTGAATCGACGACCGCAGGCCAGGCTATCGGAGACGAAGTCCATGCTCCAGCGTTCATTCGGGGCCTGCGCCGGCGTGCGGATCAGACGGGGTAAGCCACTCACGCGGCGCTTGGGTGTGCGAAGCCGCATGGTGAGCCCCTCTTCTGTGTAGAGCCGATAGACCCGCTTGTGATTCACCTGCCACCCCTCCCGTCGAAGCAGCACGTGGAGCCTTCGGTAACCGAAGCGGACGCGGGACGCGGCCAGCTCCTTCAGTCGTCCCCGTAGATCCGCCTGTTCCGCTCGTACGCTTCGATATCGCTGGGTCGATCGGGCAAGGCTGACCACCTGACACGCTCGTCGCTCGCTGACCTGGAACCGCTCCCGTAGAAAACCTGCTAGCCGACGCTTTCGCGCCGGCCTTAGACCTTTTTTGAGAGCACCTCCTGGAGCATGTGCTTATCCAGCGACAGGTCGGCGACGAGCTTCTTCAGCTTGACGTTCTCCTCCTCGACTTGACGCAGCCGCCGCAGCTCGGCTACCCCCATACCGCTGAACTTCTTCTTCCAGCGGTAGAAGGTTTGCTCTGTGATCCCAAGCTTGCGGCAGACCTCGGAGACGGCCACTCCGGATTCAGCTTGCCGCAGGGCATAGGCAATTTGCTCGTCGGAGAACTTCGATTTCCTCACGGTGACCCTCCTGGTCCCGAGGATTCCGAAATCAGCGATTTTCTAACTTAACAAATGGGCCAGGTTTCGGGGATCAGGTCAATCTCTGATCTGCCAACCAGTTAGCTTCTAACGGCGCTACCTCGATCGCCTCAGGTGCCGGCGGCCGGTACCCCAATGAACTATGTGGGCGGTACTGATTGTACTCCTGCCGCCACCTCTCGATAAGCACTTTCGCTTCATCCAGCGTGTAGAAGATCTCCCGATCCAGCAACTCATCCCGGAACTTGCCGTTGAACGACTCCACGTAACCGTTCTCCCAGGGGCTTCCCGGCGTGATGTAGAGCGTCTGTACCTCAACCCTGGACAGCCAATCCCTCACTGCCGTCGCCGTCAGCTCCGGGCCGTTGTCCGAGCGGATGTACTCTGGTGTTCCTCGCTTGACGAACAACTCAGCCAGCAGCTCGAGCACGTTCTCCGCCTTCAGGTGCCGTCCCACTTTGATCCCTAGGCATTCCCTCGTGTACTCATCGACGATGGCCAGCATCCGCATCGCTCTGCCATCATGGGTGCGATCGGCCACGAAGTCGTAGGACCAGACGTGATCAGGTCGCTCGGCTCGCCTTCTCACACACGATCCATCCGCCAGCCACAGACGGCCGCGCTTGGGTTGCTTTCTCGGCACTTTCAGTCCCTCTCTTCTCCACAAACGCTCGATCCTCTTGTGGTTCACCCGCCAGCCTTCTCGCCTCAAGAGGGCTGTGATCCTCCGGTACCCGTATCGCCCATACTTCGTCGCCAGCTCCGTCATCCGTGCCACCAGCCGAGGTTCGTCATCGGGGACCCATGTCTGGTGTCGCTGAGTGGCTCTGGCCTGGCCCAGAACTCGGCACGCCCGACGCTCCGATACTGCAAACACACGACGGACATGTACCACTGCCCGCCGCCGACGCATCGGGCTCAGAAGTTTCCCTTGGCCACCTCCTTGAGGATGGTCAGATCCAGGGCCTGCTCGCCGACCAGCTTCTTCAGTTGCGTGTTCTCCTTCTCCAGTTCCTTGAGTCGCTTGGCCTGGTCGACCCGTAGCCCGCCGTACTCTTTTCTCCAGCGGTAGTAGGTGTGCTCGGTGACTCCGATCTGCCGGCAGACTTGCGAGGTGGTCTGCCCCTTGGCCAGGGCGACCTCGGCTTCTCTGAGCTTGGTGATGATCTGTTCGGGTGTGTGCCGCTTACGGGCCATCTAGAACCCCCTCTGGTGTCTGATCCAGGCGAAAAGCGAGGATACTACCTGGATCGATCCGTGGGGGCTAGGTCAGAGTC
>JBDHGR010000641.1:0-2578 GCA_039589815.1 Gemmatimonadota bacterium
TATACAGAACATTGGCGTCATGGTTGGAGAACACGATTGGAAACGTCCACTGGACTCTCTCCACCAGGTCTTCCGCCGACTGCCCCATGGGGTTTTCTGGCCAGACATTTACGGCCCGCGTCTGCCCGTTAGAGTGGTCGTACCGGGAAAGGCTCCCTCCATAACACCCGGCGTAATAGATGTCCGGGTTCTCCGGGTGGGGTGCGATATAACCACTCTCGCACCCACCTACCGAAAAGAACGGCTGCCCCTGAGCCATGAGGTGGTTCCAGCCTCGTGGAGCCACGCAGGCCGTGGAGTTGTCTTGCTGGGCACCGCACACCAGATAGGGATCGTGGGCCGTCGTTATCACTCGATAGAACTGAGCGGTTGAGAAATCCTGATCGGTCCAACTGCGGCCGCCGTTCACCGATACGTTGGCTCCGCCATCGTTCCCGTTGATCATCCTGTCCGGATTGTCCGAGGCAATCCAGAGGTCGTGGTTGTCCCCGTGAGGAACGCCAATGGTTCGGCCGAAACTCTCTCCACCGTCATCCGACCGGTAGAAGGCAGTGTTCAGGACATAGACCCGATCCACATCCACGGGGTCGGCGTAGATTCGAGTGTAGTAGAAAGCTCGTTGCCGGAGCTTCCGTTCGTCGTTCTTCCGGGTCCAGGTCTCACCCCCATCAACAGAGACGAACACACCACCCTCTTCGTTTTCCACGATGGCATACACCCGGTTCTGGTCTACCGGCGACACCGCGACACCGATCTTCCCAAGGAGACCCTCCTGGGGAAGCCCCGGGTTCCGGGTGATCTCTTCCCAGGTGTCACCACCGTCGGTGCTGCGGAAAAGGCCGCTCCCCGGCCCCCCGGAGGACATCCCCCAGGACTTTCGCCAGGCTTCCCAGAGCGCAGCGTAAACGACATTCGGGTTCGAGGGGTGGACCGAGATATCCACGGCTCCGGACCGATCATCCCGGAAGAGGACCCTTTCCCAGCTCTCGCCACCGTTCGTGGTCTTAAAAACCCCACGCTCGGGATTGGGCATGGAGTGGACCCCGAAAGCCCCGACCCAGGCGGTCTCGCAATCGCCGGGGTGGATACGAATCCGGGAGATGTTCTGGGTTTCTTTCAGCCCCAGGTGTTCCCAGCTTCTGCCGCCATCCGTGCTACGGTAGACACCGTCGCCCTGTTGGATATTCCCGCGGATCTGGGTCTCTCCGGTTCCGATGTAGACGACATCGGGGTCGGCTTCGCAGACAGCCACCGCACCCACCGAGGCGCTGGTGATCTTCCCATCCGTCATCACGGACCAGGTTATCCCTGCATCCGTGCTCTTCCATAACCCGCCACCGGTGGCACCGAAGTAGTACTCGAGGGGTCGGGCGGTACTCCCCGTCACGGCGATGGAGCGTCCGCCGCGATCGGGCCCAATGTTTTGCCACCTCAGGCCCCTGAAGAAATCATCCGGCACCGGCTCCTGCCCTACCAGGGGGCCGGCCGAGAGAAGCAGGAGAAGGTTGATGGCCACTGAAGCCATCCGGGCCCAACGGAACCGTGACAAAGGTCGGTACGACATCTCAATCCATCCCAGGTTTAGGACGAGACAAATATGTGAACGGAGGACCCTCTGCGGATCACCGCCCACGACTATGCGCTGAAGAAAAGGAGTCAGGAGATCTTCGCGACTGCTTCGATCTCTACGTCCACGTTCTTGGGTAGGGTCTTTACCGCCACGGCTGCCCTGGCGGGACGGTGGTCCCCAAAGTGTTGAGCATAAACCTCGTTCATGCCAGCGAAGTCCCCCATATCTGCCAAGAATACGGTGGTTTTTACCACCCGGGCGAGGGATCCTCCGGCAGAATCGAGCACAGCAGCGAGGTTCTTCAGTACCTGGTCGGTTTGTCTTCCGATATCTCCGGCCACAATCTCGCCGGTGACTGGGTCAATGGGGATCTGGCCCGAACAGAAGACCCAACCGTCCACGGACACGGCCTGGGAATAGGGACCTATGGCGCCAGGGGCCCCATCCGTACTGACAGGCGTCAACTCGCTCATCATGCTTCCTCTTCCGCGAAAGCTGCTTGTTGTTTGAATATCTCTTCAGGGGAGACGCTGGCCACCCCGGCCTTCCCGACCTCCACGGCCGCTGCATGGTTGGCCAAAACCGCCGCTTCGAATGGTGCCGCGCCCAACGCCAGGGCCACGGCAAGGACCGCTGTCACGGTGTCCCCCGCCCCGGAGACGTCATAGACGTCCCTGGCCACGGTTGGGACCCGCATGTACTCTCCCTCACGGCTCTGCACGGCCATTCCAGCCTCACCAAGTGTGAGGAGAAGGTTCTGACACCCCACCCGGTTCCGGGCTTGGTTCATCCACTCCGGATCGTCGGGGCGCAATCTCTCCCCCAGGGCATCCTCCAACTCTCTGGAATTCGGTTTGAAGACGGTCGCTCCCTGAAAGTCAAAAAAGCGTTGCCTTTTGGGGTCCACCACCGTGGGGATGGACCCGTCTCTGCCGGCTGAAAGAGCGGCCTGAATAAGAGAAGGGACGAGGACTCCCTTGTTGTAATCCTCCAGCGCGATGGCAGAGG
>JBDHGR010000642.1:0-2574 GCA_039589815.1 Gemmatimonadota bacterium
GGAGTACCTCGAGTACGTGAAGATGGGCCCGGGCCCCCTCTACTGTTTTTATACTCCGTTTCATCTACCTCATCTGGAAATCTCCAGCACAATTGGCAGGGCGGCTCTTCTCTCTGATCCTACCGTATCCCCCTTGGGGGGGCCGGCGTGTGACACGGTGGCCGTCGCAAAAAGGGACCTGGAATCGGGTGAGGTGCTCGATGGACTGGGAGGGTACTGTGCTTATGGGCTCATCGAGAACTGGCGGGTCAGCAGAGCCGAGAGACTCTTGCCCATGGGGATTTCGGAGGGTTGCCGCTTGAAAAAGGAGGTTCCCAAGGACACTGCATTGACGTATGACGATGTCGAACTGCCCCCGGGGCGGACCATCGACCGTCTCAGGGAGGCTCAGTGTTCAACCTTCAAGAGCCAAGATTCCTGACCATGGCCCTGATAACCGACCGGGAACCGGCCCCCGGTTCCTAGGAACCATGGATCGCACACCGAGGATCAGCGTGGGAATGCCGGTCTACAACGGCGAGAAGTACGTTCGGGCGGCGATCGAATCCATTCTCTCACAAACCTCAGGGGATTTCGAGCTCATCATCTCCGACAATGCCTCTACCGACAACACCCGAGATATTTGCGAGGATCTCGCCGGGGAGGACAACCGGATCCGTTACCAGAGGAACCCGGAGAACCTTGGGGCCGCCAGGAACTACAACCTCACATTCAGGGCTGCCCGGGCTCCGTACTTCCGGTGGGCCAACGCCGACGACCTTTCCGGGCCAAGGCTTCACGAGCTCTGCCTTCAGGCCCTCGAAGAGTGCTCCGGGGCCGTCTTGGCGTACGGTGGAACGGTATTGGTCGACGCGGAGGGAGTGAATCTCTCCAGCTATGAGGACAATCTGGACCTGCGGCACGAGAGCCCTGCCAGGCGTTTCGTCGAGTTCCTCGACCGGCTTGGGATGACGAATGTGATTTACGGCTTGATGAGAAGCGACGCAGTCGGGAGAGGGCCCCTCATGGGTGATGGGAGCGTTCCAGCAGGAGACGTCCTCTTCATGGCAGATCTGATCCTCCGGGGGAAGTTCCTACAGGTCCAGCAGGATCTCTTCTTTCGCCGGATTCACGACGACGCCAGTAGCCGGGATCGGGAGGACGAAGAGCTTCAGCAGGAGTTTTGGAGTGTCGGACGGCTGGTCTTCAAGAGACCCCGGTGGAACACTCATCGGGCCCTTCTGGAAACCGTGGCCCGAGGCCCGGTCTCCCGGAAAGAGAAGGCGCGCCTTGCCCTTTTTTTGTTGCGCCGCATGTATTGGTTCAGAAGGGAGATTCTGAGGGACCTCCGAGACCGTTAGAGCCTGAGGGCGGAGACCATGAGATTTGTTATGGTGGACAAGGTGGTGAGTTTGGATCCCGGTAAGAGCATCGAAGCCTCCAAGACCCTGGACCCCTCGGAAGAGCTGTTTCGGGATCATTTTCCAGGGTTTCCGGTGGTGCCGGGAGTTTTGCTGACGGAGATGATGGCCCAGGCCGGAGGCAAGTGCCTCTTCGCCGGGGCCCCGGAGAGGGGATACCCGATTCTGGTGAGGGTGAAGGACGCGAGCTTTCGGAGTTGGGCCGAGCCTGGTAAGGAGGTCCGCCTTCATGCCGAGGTGACCACCACCGCAGCGACCTACGCCTCCGTGAAGTGCCATGCAGCGGTGGACGGGAAGAAGATCTGCAGCGCCGACCTGTCCTTCAGCTTTATTCCTGCAGAGCAACTCGGTGTTCAGACCACCCTCCCTGAAATCTTCTCCATCGAGGGGCAGAACCATGTCGAATAACGACGCTTTCAGTCTGGCCGGGAAGACCTTCTTGGTAACGGGTGGGACCCGGGGGATCGGGAGGGCCATAAGTATCCGGTTTGCCGAAGCCGGCGGTTCCGTCATCGCCGTTTACGTGCGGAACCAGGAGGCTGCCGGGTCCTTGAAGGCCGAGGCCGGGGAACGAGGGCTCCAGATCGAATGCCTCAGGGCCGACCTGACCCGGCCCGCGGGGATGGAGGCCATCGACGGCCTCCTCACCGGCCTGGACACCAACCTCTCCGGCCTGGTGCATTGTGCCGCGACGGGAGTTCACAAGGATGCCGACCGCTTCAGCTCGAGGGATATCAAGTGGGTGTTCTCCCTGAACTTCGAGGCTTTCGTGGGGTTGGTCTCCATGCTCCTGCCCAGGATGGATGAGGGATCGAGCATCATAGCCCTCTCCTCCAAAGGAGCGACCCATTCTGTGCCGGCGTATGGCCTGGTTGGGGCCTCGAAGGGGGCTCTGGAAGCCTACTCCAGGCAGCTGGCGGCGGAACTCGCCACCCGAAAGATCCGGGTGAACATCATCACACCGGGTCCGGTCTTGACCGAGGCCTGGGATGTATTGCCGAACCGGGACGAGCGGCTGGGTGCTGCCGTCGCTCGCACACCCCTGGGTAGGTTGGTTTTACCCGAGGACGTCGCCTACACAGCACAGTTCCTCTGCTGCGACGCATCCTCCGGGATCGTAGGCCACACTCTGGTGGTGGACGGCGGCGCCGACCTCCCGGAGTAGGAAAGGGCC
>JBDHGR010000643.1:0-4421 GCA_039589815.1 Gemmatimonadota bacterium
AAACCCAACGGTTCAAAGGCCTTTCACACTGCGGGGGAAACCGGCTGCTTGAAGGAATGATAGTTGCAGGACGAAGCGCGTTGGCGCCGCACGGGCATCTGACCGCTGCTCAGAGCCAACCTCGTCGAAAGGCGGTCGCAGAGAGCAACGGGGCTAGAGGGACGGCCCCCGGCCCCAGGCAAACCGAACCGCCAAGCGATCACCGAGCGACGGCATTGTGAGGTACCGGCAAGAAGGAGGACCTGGGTTACTTCTTCGTCACCCGGAACGACCTCCAGAACTTCCCAATCGTACAGTCGGCAAGATGGCCGAAAGGAGACGCCCAATGACACAACTTGTCAGATCGTTCTGGACTGACGAGTCCGGACAAGGCCTGGTGGAGTACGCCCTGATCCTCGCTCTAGTAGCGATCGGCCTGTTCCTGGTGCTCGTTTTCCTCCGGGATGTGATCGGAAACATCTTCGTCAACATCGGAAACAAGATCAAAGAAGCTCCGACAAACTCCTTCACCACTCCTAGTTGATGAATCCTGAGGTCGGTTTGCCGGTCCTTGGTGGGGTGCTCAGGGAAGTACTCGCCAACCGAATCTGATAACGGCCAGGACACAAAAGAGCAAAAGCGGCGGCTCCTTCGGGGGCCGTCCTTTTTGTTGCGTTTAGAGTTCAGGAGGCCGATTCTATTCGCCACCGACGAACAGGATCCGAGAAATGGGAATCCAATTGTGAAAGGCCTCTTAAGGCGGTTGCGCGGCGTGATCGGAACAGGGCTTACCTGGGCAGTCGGGTGGGTTAGCCTCTTTGGTGCCTACCTCCTCGCGAGGATGGCAATCGGGGCCGGCCTCGAGGGGTACGAGCTGTTCCTTCCTCTCTTGGAGGAGGTGTTCATCGTCGGGGCATTTGGGTTCCTCGCAGGGAGTACGTTCGGTGCGGTGCTCGGCGTGCTGGAGCGTCACAAGAGCTTGGAGGAGATCACTTTTAAGCGAGTTGCTCTATGGGGAGGTCTAGGTGGTTTGGCAGTCGGAGCCCTGCTTACAGTACTCGTTGGAAGTCCTACGGGTGTGATCTTCTATACGGTCTTAGGTATAGGCTCCGCTACCGGAACGGTTGCCCTGGCAAGGCGGGCCGACACCGAGTTGATCGAAGGGGACGACGAGACCCTGCCAGCCCTCGAAGGGGAGTGAACTAGGCTCGGCCTGAAAGAAATCAGAGCAAACACTGGCGACGGCTCTCCAAAAAGGGCCGTCCCTTTATTTTCCTCCGTACGAATATCCACGAAAGAGACGTGCTGTACCGGGGACTCTCTTTATAGGGCCGATGTGGCGCCGAGGGGTGTAGGCCGTCAGCAGGAGCGAGACCGATTCGGTCTCGAGATGAATGGACACTTCAGGGAAGAATGAACCCAAACGAAGGAGTGGCCCATGAGCAAGAAAAGGGATCCAGAAAGGGGCGTCCACAACACCGTGGTTATCGTGTTCATCCTGGCTTTACCCGATGGAGAAGCTAGCCTTTCTTAGGTTTGTTGATTGATTCAGATTGGATGGTGGAGAGGGTAGGCGCAAATGGAGGATGGGTGGGTGTTCCCCAAAGACTGAGGAGTCTTTCATGAGTACTGATCAGGAAATCCAAAACAAAGAGGTCGTGAGACGTTACTGGGAGGAGAAATGGAACGTCAGAAGTCCCACGGTACTGGATGATCTCCAGTCACCCGACGTACTCTACCATGGACCGTCTCACGAGATGAGTGGGATTGCCGAGTACAAGGAGGCCTATGGCCTGTACCTCTCCGCCTTCCAGGACACTAAGGTCACAGTAGAGGATTTGGTTGCCAGTGGTGATCGGGTCGTCTCGAGGGTTCACATGACTGGTGTGCACACAGGTCCGTTGCCGGATCTTCCGCCCACTGGGAAGGCCTTCTCAATGGGGATGATTACCGTCTTCCGGCTACACCGGAGGGGTGAGCATCACCCTCGGATGATGGTGTCGAACGTCGGTTGATCCTTGGCAGAAAGGTATTCATGAGAAACCTCATCGTCCTTCTGATTCCACTTTCCGTAACCCTTGGCTGTGCCGGAGGTTTTTCGGTGCTGGGCATACCCACTGTGGTTTCCGATACGTCATATGACCTGGCTCCCGGGATCACGAATTCCGACGAAGTTCGGAATGCCATGCGTGAGGAGTATCCCCCACTCCTTCGGGATGCCGGAGTCAGAGGCACGGCGGTCCTATTGCTCTCCGTGGATGACATCGGACAGGTCCAAGACGCCTCGGTGGAACAGGGTTCGGGCCACCGGGCACTCGATGATTTGGCCCTGGAATTGGCCAAGATTATCCAATTCAGTCCGGCCCAGATCAGAGGCTATAACGTGCCGGTTTGGGTTACGGTTCCCGTCAACCTCGTCCCACCTCCTGGTCGGCCCGCGACAAGAAGGGTAATCCGACGAGAAGGATCATCGATCTGAACTTGAAGGTCACGACGCCAAGGGGGACAAACGGCCCCATCAGGGCAGCGAATCGGATCGCGGCACTCAGAAAGGCCACCCACCATCTTCGGAGGGTGGTCTTGTATCAATTCCAAGTCGTGGTTCCGACCTCAACGCTCCACATCATCCCGAATCCGCTCCAGCAGGGGCTGGAAGCACCTCTCCTTCGAAAAAAGCAGTCGCATCTGGACGGTAGATGAAGAACCACATGATTCCTGTGAAGACCAGGTTTCCAATGAGATTGAACCAATAAAGAGGGTAGGCCTGGGGAATCACGGCAGCGATGAGCGTAGCGACGACACAGTAAACCAAAGCTAGGATACGTGCCCAATTCTGGCCCTTCAAGATCCCATTCCCAAAAAGAAGGCAAAGGAGGGAGGAGACGAACATTATGAGGAATAGAACCCTTGGGTTGAGCCCGAGGAGGGCATTTGCCCAATACTGACCGAAGAGGTCCTCGCCCCAGATTGTTAGCGGGAGAGCGAAGACCATTCCCAGGACACCTCCGACTCTCCAAAACCATCCTATGACGGTCACAGCCGATGGACGCTTCGTCATGTTGAGACCTTTCTGGAGAACTAGAGACTGCCCCTTCCAGCCCTGTCAGCCACCAAGATGAAGGATGGGTTGTGGGTATGGTGGGGGCAAGGAATCTGGAGGCTGGATTTGACCTGCGTCACTCGGTGCTACGTCGAGCCACCCGCACCTGGCGCAGGCAGAGCATCAGGAACAAGACGCCACAAGTTCCACACACCCACATAGCAACCCGTTCCCTGAACAGCTGCTCTTGAAGGACCGCGACGAGTTCGGAGAGTTCATCCGCAGCGGCACGCCCTTGCCGGAGTCGGGCCGCAACAAAGACGAATGCTCTGTCCGTTGCCGATAGTGAGTCAGCCATCTGGGCCAGGAAGGTCTGACCCAGTCGGTTGTTGTGTTCTAGGTACTCCAATTCCCCTTCCGTCCGTTGAAGCGCACTCTGGGTCTTCGCTTGCCGCTCAGAGAGGAGTGCCGTGCCGACCAGAAGGATTCCACCCAATACCAGGAGCCCTACCTTTTTCTTGTCCATGGTCCTAACCACCTCTGGTACCGATCCACCAAAAGCGTACCCTCCGATTCACCCTCGGGCAAATGTTACTCTCTGACCTAAAGGCGGAGATCACCCGCCGATCTCAGGTTGGTCCTTCAAACCTCGTAACCGTAAGTGCAGAACTCAAAAGTGTGTGTCTTGCCGGGTGCCGATCAGTCACTGCGTACCGGCGGAGCGTCCCAGTTGAAGCATGCAGACGTGAACACCCATTTATCATCCTTCAGGGTAGCCGTCGAGAGGAACTTCCCGGTACCCGACACTTCGGTGCCCTCCACATCCATTGAGAGGGCATAAGTGCCTCGGGCAACCGCCAGTTCCTGCGTCCCCTCCACCACTTCAAGGGATTGGGTCATTTGAGAGATCTGCGGGAAGCCCTCAAAGAACGCCTGAGCTTCGGCCTTCCCTCTCAGAGTGGGCTGGTCAGGAATCATGTAGACATAGTCGTCGGACATGATCTCCAGGCACCGTTGCCACTCCTGTCGCACACAGCCTCCCACCCACACATCCTCAAGTAGGTGGCGGATCGTCTCCTTATCGGAGCCGGTCAATTCGGACATCGGATCCTCCTTTTGGCAAAGGAATGGGACTTCCACGGGACACAAAGCCCGGTAGGAGCTTGGTTGCGGGTAAGGAATCAGACGGATCGTACTCTCTTTGACGGCCATGGGCAATCGCGCGTTCCTGGAGTTGAATCCATACGGTGGGCACCTGATCTCTGCAGCCAGCTACGCGATCTCTGGACTCAATACTTAAGTATCGAAAAGAGACTCTCGGCATTGGCGGAATGAGGCAACGGCACCTTCCTTCCACGCCTCCGTGGCATAATCGGAACCGGACTGACTCGGGCAGTTGGGT
>JBDHGR010000644.1:0-2555 GCA_039589815.1 Gemmatimonadota bacterium
TGCCGGGGATCGACTACCAGGGGTTGTTCGCCCGATTCAATGAGGAAAGTGACGGAATCATGGAACTGGCTCGGTCCCAGTTCGGCCTGTCCGACCGAAACATCAGGTCAGTCGTGAGCTATCTACAGGAGTTCTACGAGGTCATCAACAATCCGCGAGCGGCAGAACGCGCCATCATCGACGCCTGTAGGAACAAGGAAGAGTGGCCTGGACCGCCACTCCTACCCCCCGGCTGGTCGTAACGAAGCAGGTTCGCCGGATCGATCCGCATGGCCCTGAGGGCAAAAGCCCCCAGCGCAAATCCTGGAGCGGTGGCAAGCTTCCGAAAAGCCGCCTTTTTTTTCCTGCCAGAGATCATCCAGGAATCTTCCTCCCCGCTGGTTGCGGGCCCTCTCCTTGACCCGCTCGCCCCAACCGTGCATGGAGTCGACGGAGAGGCATCGGAGACTTAGGGCGGAGTACGACTCCAACTCCGGAGGGGTGGTGAGTCACGGTTTTTGTGAATAGAAAACGGCCCCCCCCCGAAACGATCTCCGATTCCTGAGGGATTCACGGTATCAACTGGCCGGCGAGGCCGGCGGCCTTCTCACGCGATTTCCAGTGGTCACCGTGATTACGAACCCCTTGCTCTTGCACTGTCCGCGAAATAGTTTAACGCGGGAAAGAATAGTGGTCGTGAGAGCGGTAAGCGTCGATCGTAGGGACTTGGAGGAGAGAACTCAGAATGGATTCCGGAGGCACCCCGGGAGGGCCCACCAAGCCCTAGGGGGTCTCTTTACTTGTAAGGTGCGGGCAGCTGGGTCGTTTAATCATTATGAAGCCTCTGCTTTACACTCATGGCCGCAGGACGAAGACCACCCTGTGGGTTTCTTTCAGCTCCCTCTTTCAGGAGGAATACGCATGAGAAGATTGTTGTTTGCCCTCCCGGCAACTGCAGCGATGCTTTTGCTCTTCGCCGCTGTGGCCCCGGAGGGCCTCATCGCTCAGGACCGGGGCACCATCAGCGGTACTGTGACGAACGCCCAATCCGGGGCACCTCTCGCTGGTGCCCAAGTGACGATCCGTGGCACCGGGTTGGGAATCATCACCAACGAGGAGGGTGTCTACCTCCTCCTCAACGTTCCCCCGGGCAACGTCGAGGTCCGTGTGGACTACATTGGGTACTCGGCTGAAGCTCAGACGGTCGATGTCGCGGCCGGACAAACTGTCATCCTGGACTTTCAGATGGGGGTCACGGCCATCGAGTTGGAAGGTCTTGTTGCAACCGGGTACGCCACGTCGACCCGTAGGGAGGTGAGCAGCGCCATCAGCACCGTCAGGTCCCTGGACCTGGAGAACCCCGCTGTTGCGAGCCTCGACGCGGTTCTGCTGGGGAAGGCGCCAGGTGTTCATGTGACTCAAAACGCCGGGAACCCCGGGAATGGAATCACGGTTCGGATCAGGGGGTCTTCATCCATAACAGCGAGCAACCAGCCTCTCTATGTAGTGGACGGCATGCCCATCTACAGGGAAGACTTCGCTCAGCTGGGCTTCCAAGGTCAGGATCTGAATGCCATCACGGGTCTGAACCCGGAGGAAATTGAATCCGTCGATATCCTCAAAGATGCGGCTGCAGCCGCCATCTACGGCTCCCGGGGCTCCAACGGCGTTGTCCTTATCACGACGAAGCGGGGCACGGTGAGCAGAGGTGAGGGCGGATCAGGCGCGCCAAGGTTCCAGTTCAGCTCATCCTACGGGCAGCAGAACGCCGTGAAGAAACTTGCCGTGCTGAATACCCAACAGTGGATGGACTACTTTGCTGATGCCATGCGCTACGACGGGTATTCGGAGAGTGAAATCCAGGAAGAGTTCGACTACTACGGGATCGACAACACTTTCGACACCGACTGGCAGGAAGAAGTCTTCCGAACCTCTCCCATAAGCACTACCACGCTTTCAATGAGTGGTGGAACCGGGCGTTTCAACTACCTGATCTCCGGATCCTACTTCGACCAGGAGGGGATCGTCCTCGGGTCCTCCTACAGTCGGGCCAACGGCAGGATAAACCTCGATTTCCAGGCGACCCAGAAGTTGAATGTGTCCACCTCCGTGTCCATCGCCCAGGAATCCAACAACCGAATCGTTTCCGACAACTCCATCGCCAGCCCCGTAACCAACGCCATCGCCAACGAACCCTGGACCCCCGTCTACGCCGAGGACGGCACCTACTCCGGACGGGCCAGCTATGCGAACCCGGTGGGCATCGCAATAGAGGACCATGGCGAAGCACTGACGAACAGAACTTTCGGAACCATGCTGGCCGATTACTCCATCCTCCCCTGGCTTCGGGCCAGCGCCCGGGTGGGTTTCGATGTTCTGGACCTCCGGGAGGAGAGGTACAACTCGCCCCTGATCCTCTGGGGCTCGGGGCACGGTCGTGATGGGAGGATGACCATCGCGGCCAACCAGGGACGCAAAACACTGGTGGAGGGCTACGTCACGGGAGACCGGTCCTATGGCTCCCACGATTTCGCCTTCACGGCTGGAGGAAGCGTCGAGAAGAACACGCGGGAGGA
>JBDHGR010000645.1:0-3052 GCA_039589815.1 Gemmatimonadota bacterium
GAACCGGATGGTAACGGCGATCTCGAAACCCCCAGTGGATCTCCTGTTGCCCCCTGCCCACTGGCGAACCGTGGACTTCCGCAACCAGATTGCGCCGACCCTTGCATCGAGTTGCGGGACCGCAGGCTGCCATGTAGCCGGCCATGCGGCCCCGATTCTCGGGGAGCCCGCCGCCACCATGGCGGAGTCAGGTCTTCGTTCCGTCTACAGCTCCCTCCTGGAGCAGCCGGAAGGGCGCTCTCATGGACCGTACATCGTTGCAGGCCGTGCGGGAGAAAGCCCGCTGATTCTCATGCTGCTGGGTAGGGAAACGGGCTCGCCGTCGCCCATGAGCACGCACCAAAATCTGCTTGGGAAACGCGAATTGATCCTTTTCATCGAGTGGGCGGACCTGGGCGCAGAATGGGAGTCGCCACCAGTCGACGAGGAGAGGGTACCGTGAGACGAGTTTTGACTTTCGCCGGCCTGGTCTTCACCGGTTTTGTTTTCGCGTTTTCGCTACCGCACTCACACGCGGCCGGGCAGGAGTTGCCGAAGTTGGTGGACGTCACCGAGCAAATCGGAATCAGGTTCGTTCACAACATCGGCGACGATGACATGGACAACATCATCGAGTCCAACGCCGCCGGGTGTGCTTTCGTGGACTACGATGGAGACGGCGACCTGGACGTTTATCTCGTCAACGGCGCCTGGGTGGAAGGGTTCAGCGGGGTGCGAGGGCGTGGAAACGCGGGGCAACTCACAAACGCCCTCTACAGAAACAACGGGGACGGCACGTTCACAGATGTCACCCAGGCCGCCGGCGTCGGGGACGAGGGGATGGGAATGGGAGTTGGTGCGGCCGACTACGACAACGACGGGGACCAGGATCTGTTCGTAACCAACTACGGGCCAAACGCGTTCTACCGGAACAATGGCGACGGGACCTTCACGAACTTCACACGGGAAGCAGGCCTGGAAAACGACCAGAGCGGAATTGGAAGCACGTTCCTCGACTACGATCTGGACGGGCACCTGGACCTTTACCTGGGGAACTACCTCGAGTACGACCCTGAATATCAGTACTACTATGCCGCCCAACGCTTCCCCGGTCCCCTGGCCTACCATGGTCAACCGGACGTTCTTTACCGTAACAACGGGGATGGAACCTTCACCGACGTGACCAGGGGGGCAGGCGTCTACAACGAAGAGGGGCGGGCGATGGGCGTCGCATCGGCCGACATCGACGACGACGGGGATTGGGATATCTTCGTGCCGAACGACGGCATGGAGAACTATGTGTACCGCAATAACGGCGATGGCACGTTCACTGATGTGGCCCTTCCTTCCGGGACCGGGTTCAGTCAGAGGGGCGAGGCCACCTCGGCCATGAGCGCCGAGTTCGGAGACATCGATCTGGACGGACTCGTCGACATCATCGTCCCCGACATGGCGTACAGCTGCGTCTACCGGAATATGGGCGGTGGGCTCTTCGAGGAGACGAGCGCTCGGATGGGGGTCGCTGCGGCGTGCGGCCAATACACCAGCTGGTCGGCCAATTTCTTCGACTTCGATCACGACGGGTACGGCGACCTTTTCCTCACCAACGGTCACCCTCATCGGCTGATAGGAGAAGAGGACTTGCTCCTGCGAAACGAAGGCGGAAACCGGTTCGTGAACGTGTCTCACGAACTTGGTCCGGACTTCCAGGAGAAGTTCGTGAGCCGAGGTTCCGCTGCTGGAGACTACGACAACGACGGGGACATGGACCTGTTGGTCCTGAACCTCAACGCACGTGCCCGGTTGCTTCGGAACGACGGTGGAAACAGCAGGAATTGGGTGATGATTCACCTGGTCGGCACGACCGGCAATCGGGATGGGATCGGGGCCCGGGTACGGGTCACATCAGGCGGCAAGACGCAGACCCGCATGCGTGTAAGCAGCGCAGGGTATCTCTCCCAGGGGGATCACCGACTGCACTTCGGCTTGGGGGATGAGGGCCGGATCGAGCGGATCGAGATCCGCTGGCCCAGCGGGAGGGTGCAAACCCTCGAGGGAGTGGAGGCGAATCAACTGATCACCGTTACGGAACCCTCATCTTGAACGGGAAGATCCTACCTCTAGCCTTCCTCGCAACGGTGTTCACCCTACCAGCGAGTGGCCAGGCACCGCGCGACCCGGTGTACGTGGGTGAGAAGGCTTGCCGGCCGTGCCACCACCAACCTGGAGCCAGCGACCCGTTCAGCGTCTGGCGCCTCGCGAAGCACGCGGAGGCCTTTGCCGCGCTGTCCATGCCCGAGTCCCGTGAAATCGCTCATCTGTCCGGAATCGACGGAGATCCATCCGAGAGTCGGGTGTGTCTCGGTTGCCATACCACCGCGTACGACACGGAGGACTGGGAGCGAGACGATACTTTCCGGTTCGAAGATGGCGTCCAATGCGAACGCTGCCACGGGCCGGGCAGCGAGTACATGGCCGATGATGTCATGGGAGACAGCACGAGGGCGCGCCAAGCGGGGCTCCGGATGCCGGAGGAGGGTGATTGTCTGGTGTGTCACAGGGAGAAGGGATCCTCAAGCAGTTCGCCTTCGCGGACGCAGTACGTGCGATCGCGCATTCGGCCGTCGCCGGGCCGAATGATCCGGTTTATCCACAGACGGCCGACACGCTGGCGGGGCCCAAGTACATCGGCGCTCTCGCCTGTGGAACATGCCACGGTGCCCCATCGAAAAGCGCCGCATACGGAACCTGGCGGATGTCCCGCCACGCCGACGCCTACGCCACCTTGGGCACGGTGCGGGCCGAAGAAGTGGCGCGGCAGATGGGCGTCCCCGGGAGCCCGCAGGGATCGGATCGATGCCTCGCCTGTCACTCCACCGGTGGCGGGGAACCCGTGGGCCGTTTCATGGAGAGCTTCGATGCGGCCCAGGGAGTCCAGTGCGAGAGCTGCCACGGACCCGGCAGCGAGTACATGGCCGATGATGTCATGGGAGACAGCACGAGGGCGCGCCAAGCGGGGCTCCGGATGCCGGAGGAGGGTGATTGTCTGGTGTGTCACAGGGAGAAGGGATCC
>JBDHGR010000646.1:0-2543 GCA_039589815.1 Gemmatimonadota bacterium
CTGGCGATCGTGAAGGATGGGGAACTCGTCAGAACCGGAACTTATGGGCTTGCGAACGTAGAGTTGGGAGTTTCCGTAAAGCCAGAGAGCGTCTTCGAGATTTCCTCCGTTACCAAGCCCTTCACGGCCACCGCCATCATGATGCTCGTCGAGGAGGGAAAGATTCAGCTGGACGATCCTATCGGCGCCTATCTTGACGGCACGCCTGAAGACTGGAATGGGATCACCGTTCGTCATCTTCTCAGCCATACCGTTTCTTTGTCGCCAAGACGGCCGGAACGCAACGATGGCAGGGATTACACGACCAAGGAGATGTTCGATGGGATCAAGGAGTGGGGCCTGGACTTCACTCCTGGAGAGCGGTGGCAGTACTTCGATCTTGGGTACTTCCTACTCGGGATGATACTGGAGAAGCAGAGCGGGAAACGCTACAGAGAGTATCTCAGTGAGCGGATCTTCCAACCCACGGGAATGGCGAGAAGCACCGTGATAGATCAATGGGATCTGGTCCCCGATCGGGTTGCGGGATACACCTTTCGGGGCGGAAAGCTGGCCCACATTCGGCGCCACACACAGATCGAGTTGCCCTCATTCTTCGGCATTCTTTCCACCGTAATGGACCTGGCAAAGTGGGACGTAGCTCTCCGCTCAGGGGAGTATATCGCGGAAGCGACTCTCGAAGAAATGTGGACCCCAGTTCGTCTCAACGACGGTTCGACTTTTCCCTTCGGGTTGGGTTGGCTGCTGATGGACCACCGGGGCCAGAAACGGGCGCTCCATAGCGGTGGGACCGGCTCGAACATTACCCACTTTCCAGACCATGACCTAACGGTCATCGTGCTCACAAACCTGGGTCACGTCGCAGATTTCGCATGGCATGTGGCTCTTGGGGTGGCGGGCCATTACGTCCCGGAGCTTCTACCTCCGGACATGATATCGGTGCAGCGGGATCCCAGCCCAGAACGGACGGAGGAACTCAAGCGGTTTCTGATCCAGCTCTCCAGTAGCGCACAACCTGAAGGTATGACGTCCCAGCTTCGGGCTATTCTTCCACATACCTCCCGTTTCCGAGTGGCCAGCTACAGGACGCTCGAATCCCTCAAGTACGTTGCCTGTGATGTAGTTCCTGTGGGTGGCCTCGAACGGATGGGAGCCGAAGTCAACGGGATTTGTCATTACCGGGCGACCATTGGGCGGGGTGTCTTCTTTGTCACGTTCTGGCTGACCGCAGATGGCACGGTAGTCGATTTCATGCCTTTCCGAGACTTCGCCGGCGATGGATTCCGTTGGTAGGCTGGTCCTGAAACGCGTGACAAATGGCGATCAACCGGCGAGGGACATGAGGCCCAGGCGAGCACTGCAAGCGTCACTTTGCCTCGTCGTCTTGGTCAGTGGGTGTGAGTCGGAGAGACTGCCCGCCGGGGGAACGCGGAGCACCGCACTCGGTGAGGAGCTTGGCTCTGGCCGAACGGCGTTGGTGCATGGCTCCGGGCTTGGCGTAATGATAGGGTGAAGCCATCCCCTACCGGAGTCACCGCCCATGAAGTACCCGAAGCGGAGTCAGTACAAGTACGCCAAGTCCCGATACCGGATCCGGAATTGACCTGAGTTCGAGGTCGGTCTACGGAATCGTGGTGACCTGACCGTCTGGCTTTCGGACGCTGCGCTCGAGGCCTGGCGTGCTCCGGCCTCTGGCAGGCCGGGCGGACAGCGCACGTACTCGGACCTGGCCATCGAGGCTGCCCTCACGATCCGCATGATCTTCCACCTTCCGCTCCGCCAGACGAAAGGCTTCCTGCGTTCCCTGGCTGACCTACTCGAGCTTGAGCTTCCCATCCCCGATCACACGACCCTGTCCCGGCGACTGAAGAAGCTCGGTGACCTTCGGTTTCGACGATCGGTCGCCGAGGGACCAATCCACCTGCTCATCGATTCCACAGATCTCAGGATTCACGTCGGCCACCTTCGAAAGCCGCCAAAGCGGAGGGGTTGGCGGAAACTCCACTTGGCGGTCAACGCCGAGACCGGCGAGGTCCTTGCTGCCGAGCTGACCCATCGACGCACGGCGGACTGTGCGCGGGTGCCCGGTCTATTGGACCCAATCGATGATCGGGTAGCCTCCCTCATGGCCGACGGCGCCTATGATGCGGGCGCGGTCTACGAGGCTGTTCAGGAGAAAGGAGACGGACATCGGGTAAGGGTGCTCATCCCGCCGAGCAGAGGTTCCCAACCGTCTCCGAGTCGGTTGCCCGGCCAGAGGGAGAGGAACCGGAACATCCGGTCGATGCGAAAGCTCCGACGGCAGGAGTGGTACACCAGCTCAGGCTACAGCAGGCGGAGCCTGGTAGAGAACGCGGTGTTCCGGTACAAGGCCATCCTCGGTCAGAGGATGAGGAGCCGATCTTTCGGGAGCCAGCGAGCCGAGGTCAGGCTCGCCTGCAAGATCCTGAACACGATGATTGGTCTGGGGATGCCAGACAGTTACCGCGTGACATGACCTCCGCAGGGGGAAAGGGGGAATCTGCGCTCGGCTCCGAGTCATG
>JBDHGR010000647.1:0-2543 GCA_039589815.1 Gemmatimonadota bacterium
TCACAGCACCCGTGCCTTTGGATGGGGCCCGCGTTTTCTGCAGTGTGGCTCTGAGCGGCACGGCGACGGCGGGACGCACCATCCGTCTGGCCCTTCCATCGTCGCCCACCGAGGGCCTCCTCATGGCCAGCGGGAACGACGGCCCGCTCGATGAGCCTCTCGAGAGCCCCGGGCTCCTTACGGTGGCTGACGCCGCAACATCCACCATCGTCGCCACGACGCAGGCCGTCGGTGACAAGACCCTGTTTCCCGGCTTCCCGGCCGAGGAGATCTTCCTCTTGAGCCTGGCCAACATCGGAGAGTCGGACGAGGTCCTGCAGTCCGTCACCCTTGCCAACAGCTCCGTGGGACCCGGCGAACCGATGGACATGGACGCCAGCTGGGGTGAGTTGGTTCTCTTCAGCTCGGATTCCGCCTTCGTCGTTCAGGACTCCATTGGCGTCGCGATCTTCTCCGACGGTGCGGTGACCTTCGAGGGGCTCTCCATACCCATCGCCGTGGGCGAGGCGGTGAACCTCAATGTTTGGGGAGGTGCCACCGTCGCGGCTCGGGACGGAGACATCCTCGGTCTCCAGATGACGGGACCAGAAGCTCTGGACTTCGAGACGTCCGCCATCGTCGAGGGAGAGTGGCCCCTCGATCCCAACAGCATCTATCGCGTGGACGGGATGACGTCCTACCAAGTTGCCTTGGGCGTGATCGAAGAGACCTTCGCAGCCGGGTCCACGAGAAACCTCGCCCTGGGTGTTCTGGTCCCGGCAAATGGTTACCAGGAGGACCAGCTCAACCGGCTGGATGTGCAGAACATGGGAACCGCCGTGTCCGAGAGCGACATCACCGGCATGGAGGTGTGGGTCGACACGGGGAACGGGGTCTTCTCGCCGGAGGAGGATCTCCTTCTGGGTCCCATGAACAACACCGGGAACAGGTGGGAGATCACGGCGGTGGAGGAGGCGGTTCCAGCCGCCGGGCTGCTGGTTTTCGTCACCGTCGACCTGGGCGAATTGGCCGTTGAAGGAAGAACCATTCAGCTCGCCCTTCCCACCGCGCCCAATGTGGCTATCGGCATGTCCAGCAGTAATGACGGGCCCATCGACCAAACCGTCGAGAGTCTCTCTCCTCAGGTCATCACGCGTGTGGATCGAGTGGCCTTGACCGCCATGCCCGTTTCCCCGGGCATCGTCCACCCGGGCGACCGGGGAGTTCTGCTCATGCACCTGGCGGCCACCAACAGTTATGACCAGGAGCGCGTGATCCAGCAGCTCACCTTCACCAACGCATCCACCGGGCCGGGGGACATTGATGAACGCGACCGCGAGTTCGATGTTCTCCTTCTGCACGCCGACGGAAACGGCAACGGGGAGTTCGATGGAAGCCCGACGGATCCCGTCCTGGGAACGGCCACATTCACACATGGCGGAGCCACGATAAGAAACCTCAACTGGGAGCTGGAGCCCGGTGTCCCCACGAGCTTCTTCCTGGCGGGGGAGATTTCCCTCCGCAGCTCCACCGACGGTGATGTCCTGGGTGTGCAGGTCAGCGGTGCTCTGGATGTGGACTTTGACGAGCCGACGGCCCTCGTGGCCGATTGGCCCCTCGACTCCGGGGCCCGCTGGATCGTGGACGGAATGGTCTCGGCGCAGATCGATGTCTTCGAGGGGATTGCCGCCACGCTGGGCCCGGGGGAGGGTCCTGTTCTGGCTCTTGACTTCCTCCTGCCGCGAAACGGATACCTGGATGACGTTCTGAACGGCATCCGCATTCAGAACCTGGGGACGGCAGGCTCGGATGAGATCGCTGAGTTACAGCTGTGGCGTGACGGAGGTGACGGAACCTTCTCCGCGACCTCCGGAGACGATATTGAGCTGGGCCATCTCGTCTGGTCCGAGGGCCTGTGGGTCAGTTCCATCCTCGACCAGGACATCACCCTGGGCGGTGGACGCTTCTACGTCTCCCTCATGGTCTCAGAGACCCTGGAGGACTCTTCCAGGGTTCGCTTGGCCATTCCCGTGGACGGCGTCACCGTCGAGTCCGAGAACGATGGTCCCCTCGACCAACCCGTGTCCAACGCCGATGCCATACTCCTCAGCTCGGCCCCTCTCCTCACCACGCTGGAAGTCTCCCCCTCCGCATCCACCGTGGGACAGACCATCACGGTGAGGATGATCGTGAAGAACCGCGGGCAGGAGGTGGTGGAAGACATCGAGCCCGCCTCTCTGGAGCTGGAAGGCAACGCGGTGCTCGATCCTCTGGATGGCCCCGTTCCCCAGAATCTGCACCTCGATCCGGCGGAGGCGGACACCCTCCTCTGGAGATTCACCGCAAGCGAAGCGGGAGGAGTGAGGTTCTCCGGTCATGCCGAGGGGCGGGGCGCGGAGACGGGAACCGAGAAATCCTCCATCGAAACCACCTCGAATCTGCATCGGGTCTTCCGCGAGGCCACGGCCTTGGATCTCTTCACGGTGGAGACACTGCCCTTCACGGTGAATCTGGGACAGGAGGGCGTGGTTCCCTTGAGCTTCACCTTCAGGAACCCAGGGGGC
>JBDHGR010000648.1:0-2527 GCA_039589815.1 Gemmatimonadota bacterium
TGTCCCAATGCTTCTTTCGGTTCACAACTCTTCTGCGGTGATGGTGAATAAAAAGCTCTCTTCCGGCTACTCCTTCTGCACGCTAATCCCTGAGACGGTCCCCATGCAAATCGGGCACCCAAAGATGTCTATCCCGAAAACTCTTGCACTTCCGCTTCGGCCGAGGCAAACATAAAGCCTACCCGACAACTCGAAACCACTGTCCATGGGAAAGGGGGCCAGTGATGCAGCTCGAGGAGCTTATCAAACTCATCGAGGGCCGGGCCGATGAATTGACGGACTTGATGGTGCAGAAGGTGCGGGAAAGTCCGAGAATGGCAGCCTACCACCGGTTCGGAGACGATGAGCTCGGTCATCGAGCCCGATTGGTCTACGCCAATCTCGGAAACTGGCTGGAAGAAGCCTCGGAAGGGCTCGTAGAGGAAGAATACTCCAAGCTGGGCAAACTGCGATCCCAGGAGAGGATTCCCCTCTCTCAGGTGATCTGGGGCCTTCTCCTGACCCGGCGTAACCTGTGGCAGTTCATCGAACTCCAGGGTTGGGACACCGTCTCCGACCTCCAGAGAAGTCTAGACCTCGAGCTCCAGGTCGTCCGGTTCTTTGACCGGGCCATTCTCCATACCGTGACCGGGTATGAGTCCGTGGGCAGCGGGCCGAGCACGAGATGGCACGCTGAAGAGGCCCCTTTCTGGCCTGGGGGATAGTCGACTTTCCTTGGTTGGACCCGGCGGGGGTTAAGGGAACAAGAAGGTTCCACCAGGATATGGATGCCCGATCTCACCTGCCCAATGGGTGTTGGTATGGAGTGTTTTCGGGTCAATGCAACCCGAGAATCCGGAGAGCCCAGTCGATGGCGAAGCCCACCATGGCAACAGCCAGGACGAGAAGGAAAGCCTCCTCGATAAAGTGGTCTCTTCGGAGGACCCGGCCCCAGAAAGCCTTCAGGGCCGCGACCAGTCCCCTATCCCGGGATCGTCGTCGTGCGATGGGGCCAACAGCCCTCCTCGGCTTCACGTCGGACTTACCGGCCTTGATCCCCTGATCCCACACGGCCACGACTTTTCGGAACGTCCCATGGGCGACATGGGGTCCAATGTGGCCCCTCTCCAGAGTGCAGGTGCGCACGGTTCCTGGGCACCTTGCAGAACAGGACACAGATCCCCAGAACGGAGCAGGTTTGATGTGTCCGTACCTCTTGATCGTTTCCCGATTCTCCTCGATGGTGAGTTTCACGGCGCTGAATTCCCCGACGGTTCGGTTCCCTCTCCTTTGAAATGGATTCCGTTGGCGGATGAGGTGCCTTAAACCTACTTCCATGTTTGACCGATTGTCACATCCCAGCCCTGGTGGATAGGAGAGATTCAGGACATGGCCTGACCCAACACCAACCTCGATGTTTTCAGGCTAAAAGGTTTTTCTAGGAAAATAGTATCAGTGATGATATGTTTGCAGGTATCACCCACAGAATGGCTCTCGGCGCGCCAACCCGGCCCCGAGCGCTGGTTCACCGGAATCCCCGGAAAGGGAAGGTGCATGATGGCCACCAATGATACCTGCTGCACGATCGTACCGTATTTCAAAGTTGACCAGGCCAACCTCGACGCGTTCAAGGCCCTGTGTGAACAGTTCGTCGCCGCCACTGAAACCGAAGAGGGGTGCCTGTACTACGGCTTTACCTTTAACGGAGACGAGGCCTTTTGCCGTGAGGGCTACCGCAATGCGGAAGCGGCCTTGGCCCATCTGGAGAACGTGGGGCCTCTGATCGACGAGGCTTTGAAGATCTCCGAGCTTTCACGGTTCGAGGTCCATGGCCCCGAACAGGAACTGGCCAAACTCCGTGGCCCGTTGGCGGAAATGGATCCGCGCTTCTTCGCACTGGAATACGGTTTCCGCCGCTAAACCCCGAGGTCAATCAGAAGAACAAAACCACCCTCCGAAAAGGATGGGTGGCGGGGATAGGTGTGCCGCCAAGAGATGGGACCCCTTCAGAGATCCCCCCGAAAAAACCTCTGGTGAAACTCTTCTTCATCCATCCGGATGTATTTTGCCGCCTCAAACACTCCGATGAGGGAGGGAATTCCGGTCCAACAGAACGCCAAATAAAGGAAGCCCATACCTGTCTTTTCAAGGTAGAACTTGTGGGCACCGATCCCACCGAGAACAAGGGCGAGACCTACCGAAACCGACCTGCTCTTCCTGAGCCCATAGTGCATCGGCACCTGTGGTGTGCCCGGGGCCGGTTGAACGGAAAGGCCTGCCGGCTCCGTGCCCCGACAATCGGCGCAAAAACCCCTGGCAGCCCACTGATTCTTGATGGGAGTACCGCAGCTCAGGCAATCTCGGCTGACCCACTCACCACAATGACGGCATTTCTGTACCGTGGAGGTGATGTCGGACTCACAGAAGGGACACGGCACCGTGTCGGTCATGCTGACTCCCGCGGGGTTCATGGGCCTTCGCCGAGGCCAAATACTCCTTGAATCTACGTTCTAGACTGGTCTAAAGGGACACCCCGACTTCCGCATCG
>JBDHGR010000649.1:0-2524 GCA_039589815.1 Gemmatimonadota bacterium
TGCCGACGTGTCCGTGATGGAAAGAAGGAACTTGCTCGTGGCCACGCTGACCTTGAGAGGCGCTCCCAGGACCAGGTTCAGGACCGGGACGTTGGCCCACCCCGCCCCCAGGCCGAACAACCCCGCTGCGAAACCAATGAACATGAAGAGAAAAAGACCGGTGAGGGTCCGATGGATCTTCCAGTTTACGGTCTCCCCGATGCTGGCCTCAGTGAAAACACCGCAGATGCCCAGAACCGAGGACAGCTTGTCGGGTTCCGGCACATCGGGGAACGTCGATTTTTTGGCCTTCAGCATGATGACCGCAATCCCGAGGATCGTGAATCCCATGGCCGCCTGAACCGATCCGACGGGAAAGATCTGGGCCGCACAAGCCCCGATGGCGGAAAAGATCGATGCCATGAGGGCCAACGGCATAGCCAACCGTAGACTTGCCAGGTTCATGCGGAGGAAACCGGGTCCAGCCGCCAAAGCTCCTGAAAGGGCCACCAGCAGCCCTGCCCCCCGGACAAAGTCGAAATGGAAAGGGAAAAAGCCGCTGACAAAGGGAACGAAGAGGACACCGCCTCCGACTCCTCCCAAGGCAGCCAGGATTCCCATGAAGAACGTCAGGACGAGTAAAACCAGAGGCCAAACCCACCAGGCGGTAACGCCGACCTCCGTGAGAGCGATTGGGTCCTGTGCGGCAAACAGGGCTCCGGGTGTGATCAGAAATAAAAGAGTCAGGCCCGGCAAGACTCGGGTGCGGCAGAAGGGACGTTGGAGAGGCATTCCTATTCCTTCTCACCCTCGGACCCCACCAAGGCGGAATCAAAGGGTGGGTCGTGTTATCGGACCAGCGGTAACCCTCCACCGAAAACTCACGGAGAATATCGGCGTTTTCGATCATGTGACAGGGTTTAGCGATCTCTCCTCCCCCAGCATCGGCCCTTGCGGCTTCCCCTCTTCCCGAAACCTGAGTGGAACCTTGGGGTCTCTTTGGTGAAACACGGATCTGGAGTGTTGTTTCTTCCCGAAAATATTTCGTCTCAACGTCTTTCCAGGAGGTTGTCATGGTCCGGCTCTTCGTGCGTCATCCCGTGTCCGATTTCACTCAGTGGAAACGGGCTTATAATGATTTCAATTCCGAGCGAGCAGGCATGGGCGTGAAAGCTCACGCCGTGTTTCAGGCGGTGGATAATGCCAACGACGTAACCGTCTGGCACGACTTCGAGAGCCTGGACTCCGCCAGAGCTTTCCTTGACTCTCCTCGGTTGAAAGAGGTCATGGAGGCAGCCGGAGTAGCCGGCGAGCTAGCGGTATGGTTCACCCGAAGCGCCTGATCAAACCTTCCTCACTCAAACCTCTCTTTGCATCGGAGCTTCGCCATGAAAGCGGCATTTGTGGAGGCATTCAAAGAGCCCCTCAAGATCTGGAAAGACTGGCCGGATCCTGAAGTGGGTCCGGGCGACGTCCTGGTCAAGGTCATGGCAAACGGCATTTGCCGCACGGATTGGCACCTCTGACAGGGCCACTGGGACTGGATGGGTTTTTCACCACCGTTGCCGGCCGTCCTCGGACATGAATCTGCCGGGGTGGTGGAAGAGATCGGTGCCAATGTCAAGCGATTCAAGAAGGGCGATAAGGTGGTGTTTCCCTTCGGTCAGGCTTGCGGAAACTGCGATACCTGCGCCCAGGGGGACCAGCACGTTTGTGAGAACCTGAGCATGTCGATGTTCAGGGGTGCCGGCGGATTTGGTGAGTACACCATTGTGGCCCAGGGCGATGTGAATCTGGTGACTCTTCCCGAAGGCATCTCCTTCGTGGATGGGGCCAGCCTCGGCTGTCGGTTCATGACTGCCTTCCACGGGATCACGGCTCAGGGGAAGGTGGAGGCGGGGGAATGGGTTGCCGTGTTCGGCTGTGGTGGCGTGGGCCTTGCAGCCGTCGACATCGCGAGTGCCATGGGGGCGAACGTGATTGCCGTGTCCCGAGGCCAGGAGACGCTGGACAAGGCCGTGGAGCTTGGCGCAGTCCATGCGATTCAAGCAGGGGAGAACACCCACGAGGAGATCCAGGAATACACGAATGGGGGGTTCACGTCTCCGCTGAATGCCTTGGCACGGCAGCGACCTGGATGCCCTCCATCCTGTCCATGCGAACCGGCGGACGGTTGGTTCGTTTGGGAATGACCGGAAATGACGAGAAGGGGATCCCACCCGTCCCGGCAGATCTCATCGTGGGAAAAGAACTGACCATCGTGGGATCGATGGGTATGCAGGCCCGATGTTATCCGGAGATGCTTCGGATGGTGGAGTCCGGAAAACTGACACCGTCGTCTCTGGTCTCGCAGGAAGTGTCCCTGGAGGAGGCGAGCGGTGTGCTGGAAGCCATGTCCGGGTTCAACACCCACGGGTACTCAGTCATCAAGATGGACTAGATCACAGGTCGATCCTGTATTGTGTGAAAACCGCGGTCCCGGTGCCTGCGCTCCGGGGCCGTTTTTTCCTTCCTGCGAGGAGAACCTAGAGGGGGATGTACACCA
>JBDHGR010000650.1:0-2523 GCA_039589815.1 Gemmatimonadota bacterium
GCTCAAGACCTTGGCCGAGTTGGGGGTGGTCGAGATCCTGGACATCCCGGACGCTCGTGCTCTTGAAGCCAACTATCTGTTCTTGTATGAGCACCAGATCCCGGCTGGGATGTACGGGTACAACCCCGACCCTTTCCCGAGAGAGGACATAGGAACCGTCGCTGCACCTGCCCAGTTGTTGACACATCGGAACGTCGACACGGGCCTGGTGGAAAACGTCGCAGGTCTGATACTCGATGAAAGGTTCATGAGGGAGCTCGTCCTCGACGAGCTTTTCGACGGGCGGCTGAGTTTCGCCCGATGGAGGCCGATATTCCCCATCCACGACGGGGCGAAGAAGGTCTACGAGCCCGGCCTACGCCCTCTGTTGAACCCTGAGTTCGTGGAATCCTTCGAGGGCATGCAGTCCTTTATTTTTTCCGTGGTCATTGCGCTTTTTGTGGGCTTCAGGGCTCTACGGCACAGGAGGAAAAGGAGCCAGGCCCACAAGCTCGACGAGTACCTGCAATCCCTTCTGGAAATCGAACGGCGCCAGGTAAACCTGGACCTATCCAACGACTCGGATGACTTGGATGAGCTTCAGGGGTTGTTGGACCAGGTGACCTTTCTCCGGCAGAAAGCTCTTCAATCCATGTCGGCTCACGAGTTGACGGAGGACCGGGCCGGGGCTTCTTTCGTGGAGATGTGCCACGCCCTGAGTCACAAGATCAACGCCAAGATCTCACGCCAGCGGTTGGATAGACGGGTTGACCAGATGATGAGCATGATTCAGGGGACGGCCGCCGGTTCTGAGATTGAATGAGGGGAGGTACAAGTAAGGGCACGATCGAGTAACTAAAGGTCGACGGCGATCGTACGTCTGCTCTCAGATTCCCAAAACCTTTCCGACCTCCTTCAAAGCCTTGCCAGTGGCCAACTCTACCCCGCCTTCCGAGATAGCTCTTTCTCCAGATTCCTAAGCCATTGACCCATTCATTGATGATCCAAAGGGCTTTTCCGATTCCAACATCCACCCTGACGCTGGCCGGATGAAGCTCTTGCCCCCCCCCTGGCCTCAACCAATCTTGCCCTGAATGAATTACAGGCGTAGAGGTGGCGGCCTCTTCTTCCCGGTGCCATGGACGTGGCACCCGAGTTCGAGTGGGCCCTGGCGGTGGCGGTGCTGCAGAGGGGTTTTCGCATGACAGAAGAGTTAGTGGTCGGGTTCCCCATCCGAGCTGCTCTCCATGAGTGAGGAGCGGACCCGCCAACTCGTTGCCATCATGTTCGCCGACATGGTGGGTTACACGGCCCTCATGCAGGGAGATGAGGGCGACGCCCGCACTCAAAGGGACAAGCATCGGGCAATCCTTTCCTCCGCGGTGGAAAGGCATCACGGAGAGGTCCTCCAGTACTACGGTGACGGCACGCTGTCGATCTTTGCTAGTGCCGTCGAGGCAGTGGAGTGTGCCGTTGAGGTGCAGCTGGAACTGGCCGACGAATCCCTGATTCCTCTGCGGATCGGTATCCATACGGGTGACATCGTCCATGACGAAGACGGTGTGTTCGGGGACGGCGTGAACGTCGCATCGAGGATCGAGAGCCTGTCCGCTCCCGGCGGCGTGATGGTATCGGGGAAAGTGTTCGACGAGATCAAGAACCACCGCTCCATCTCAGCTGTCTCCATCGGAGTGGTGCAGTTAAAGAAGGTCGAATACCGCCTCAAGGTATTTGCCATCTCCAACGAGGGGATCTCCGTTCCGACCGAAGGCGAAGTCCGGGCGAAGGCAGAAAGGGGAGGAGAAGGAACGCTATGGTCTGCCGACGACCAGATAGATGGCGAGGCCGGTACGCCGTTGCCGCCCCCTCCCGTGGGACTTGGAGAAGCTTTTCTACAGCGGCTAAAAGACCGGGCCCTCATTCAGTGGGGCCTGGTCTATCTGGCCGGAGCCTGGGTCATCCTCCAGATCGTGGGATTCGCTGCTGAGCGACTCTCCTGGTCTCCCCTGATCCCCCAGGGTGCCGGCCTTCTCGCCTTCGTCGGACTATTCGTTACGCTTGTCGTGGCCTGGTATCACGGAGAAAGAGGGCGGCAGCGGGTAAGCGGAACGGAGGTGTTGATACTCACCTCTCTCCTGGTGATCGCAGGAGGAGCACTCTCACTTCTCCCCTCCGATGGCCTACCGAGGCCTGGAGACCAACCGGGGTTAGGACCTTCAACCGCCATCTCTGCCGACCGCCCCTCCGTAGCTGCGCTTCCATGGGCCAACCGGAGTGGAAAAGAGGAGGATGTGCACTTCACGGATGGGATCCATGATGAAATCCTGACCCGGATGTCGAAGATACGAGGCCTCCGAGTCATCTCTCGGCAGTCGGTTCTGCAATTCCGTGACTCTCCTCTGACAGCGGGAGAAATCGCGGGCCAGCTAGGCGTGCGGTACATCCTGGAGGGAGGTCTATTGAGGGCCGGTGATTCCGTGCGCCTGAACGTTCAGCTTATCGATGCTCAAACAGATGACCACGCCTGGGCTGCCTCTTACGATC
>JBDHGR010000651.1:0-2520 GCA_039589815.1 Gemmatimonadota bacterium
AAACGGTTTCGGTCAAGAGCGCCGTGGGAATGCGCGGCTTCGGTTTCGCCTTGACGATGGAGAATCCCCGAACCTAACTATGGTGCTTGGCGCCGCCCGGAGGTCTCGGGCCTACCCCATCTCCGTGAGGAACTCCGCATGAACAAGTCCTCGAGATCGACGCTCCAACCGCGGATACCCTTCTGGACCCGTTCGGTTCTCTTCCTCCTCTTTCTGATAGGCCCGTTACCCACCTTTCTGGCGGCCGATTCTCGCCAGGGCCCAGGGAACTATCAGGACATCACCCTCACCATCGGGGCGCCGGACGAGGCGGGGATGTCTTCTGCGATCCTGGAGTCGGGGGGGCAGCTCTACAGGGAAGCCGTCGAATCGGGGGGCTTGGTGGGGGCGGTCCTGCTGGTGGCCAAAGATGGCAAGGTGGTTCTCCACGAGGCCTTGGGATGGCGCCACAAGGGGCGTCAGCTACCCATGGAGAAGAACACCATGTTCCGAATGGCGTCCAATACCAAGCCCACCATCAGCACGGCCATAAGCGTTCTGGTAGAAGAGGGGCAACTGGCGTACGACGATCCGGTTCGAGGGCACATCCCCTCTTTCGACAACTACCGCTCAGGCTTCATCCAGATCAGACACCTTTTGAACCACACGGCAGGATTCCGTATCGGCTCACTCTTCCTCCAACCTTACATGGAGGCTACGCCAGAGCACCCGGACGCTCCGACCCTCCAGCTGGAGGCCGCCCGCTTTGGAGCCGTGGGGGCGGAAGTGATTCCGGGAACCTCCTATTCCTATTCAAACCCTGGCTACAACACCCTGGGAGCACTGGTGGAGATCGGCTCCGGTCAAAGCCTGGAGAGCTTCCTGGACGAACGGATCTACACACCCCTTGGCATGCACGATTCGTACAACCACGAGCTTCCGGAGAAACTGGACGGAAAGCTGGACCGCATGGGAGCCGTTTACTACCAGCGCCGTGCCGGGGATTGGGTGCCGGGGTGGGAGCCGGGTCAGCCCCCCCAGGTCCCCTTCGTCCGGGCCTCGGGAGGAATGATATCAACCGCATGGGACTACGCCATATTCTGCCAGACTTTCCTGAACGGTGGCGTATACGACGGTGCCCGTGTCCTATCGGAGCGGACCGTCGGGACCATGACCAGCGACACCTACCTCTCCGGTGGAGAGTTCGATCCGGAGCGAGGTGCTCGGGTCGGCTACGGCTACGGCTGGAGAGTGGAGGAAGACGGGACATTCGGTCATAGTGGATCGGACGGAACCGCCGCCTGGGTGGACCCGAACCGCAACCTCATCGTCCTGGTCTTTACCCAAACCCCGGGGGGTGAAAACCCCCGAGGGAAGTTCCTGGAGTTGGTGCGGTCGGCGATTATGGAGTAAGGGACGCCCGGAGCTTATCTTCCCGGCATGAAGTGGGTTTGGGCCACCGGAGTACCAAGGGGGATACCTACGGGCCGGTTCATTTACGGAGGACAGAGGAATGCCCACATACGACTACGACTGCCAGAAGTGCGGACATGCCTTCCAGCGCATCGAGAAGATCTCCGAGCACGGATCCAAGAAGGTAAAATGCCCCGAGTGCAACAGTACCCGGGTGCAGCAGGTGTTCGGCAGCGTGTCCGTGAAGACCTCGAGAAAGAGCTGAGGACCGGGCGATCCCCCTCGGGCGTCGGAAAGGTCCGGTGCGCCGCTCATCAGCGCGAGGACCTTCAGTAGAGCTGTACACTTTGATGACACATCCCGGCTGACCCCACCTTAGATTGAACCTGACCCCTGGAGACCAGGAACCCTCCACCTGACTCCACCCGGGATCGGACATGCCACAAAGAGACCATCGAAAGCGGGCACTGCTATTCTTGGCGGCGGTTCTACTGCCAAGCGCTGTCCTGGTGGGGACGACCCTTCAGGCTATTCGGCAGGAAAGAGAGCTTTCGGTGCGAAGGCGGGAAGACGAGCGGGCTCTCCTGGCGCTCCGCCTGGGCCAGGAGATCCTGGCCGGTGTGAGGGAACTCGACGAAGAGCTGAGCCGCATCCCACTCTCTCTCCCGGACCTATCTCGCTTCAATGAATCCCACCCAGCCCTTCTCACGGTGGCGTTGAGGGAGGGCGAGCAGCTGATCTTCCCATGGGAGGTCCGATTGGACCCGGCGTCGGGGGCAGATGCCGCTAGTCTTGCCCGTTATCACCAACTTCTTCGAGATGGAGAGGAGGCCGAATACCGGGAGGGAAGATTCGAGGACGCGGCTGATTCCTACGGTGCAGCTGCCGGTGTCTACGGGAACGGATTCGGGGGATTCGGTGCGACCGATGGATCCCCTCCCCGCGCCATCCTCAGAGCCGAAGCTCTCGTCCACCAAGCCAGAGCCCTGCTTCGCGCCGATCGGACGACCGAGGCCCAGGACCTTTTCCAGCAGCTCGTCGTGCTCCCTCCCACCCTTACTGACAGGGAAGGAATGCCTTTCACCATTTATGCTCTGGACGGTCTCCACCACCTCGCAGAAGATCCGG
>JBDHGR010000652.1:0-2514 GCA_039589815.1 Gemmatimonadota bacterium
ATATAGAGGATGGGAGCAAAGGTTTCGTCCTGGACGATTTGCCAGTCGTTTTCCGCCTCTGCGATGCAGGGTGTGATATAGAGGTCGCCTGGGTACGCCTCGCCCACCAACCGCTCCCCTCCGTAGAGGATCTTGCCTCCGGACTCCACCACCTTCGCCATGGCGTTCTCCAGGTCGGTCACCGCCTGGGCATTCACCACGGGCCCCATGACGGTATCCCGATCCAGGGGGCTCCCGATGCGGATGGACTCGTACGCCGGGATCAAGCGGCCCAGGAGTTCCTCTTTCATGGAGGCGTGAACCACGATCCGCCTGGTGGAAGTACAACGCTGGCCGGCGGTCCCGACAGCCCCGAACAGGATCGAGGGAAGAACCAGATCCATGTTGGCCGAAGGCGTGACGATGATGGCGTTGTTCCCACCCAGCTCCAGAATCGTCCCGGCCAGGCGGCCGCTCACGACTTCCGCCACTCTCCGGCCCACCTCGCAGCTTCCCGTGGCCGAGACCAGGGGGATGCGACGGTCGTGAAGAAGCCGGTCCCCCACCGTGGAACCCTTCCCCACCACCAATGAGAAAATGGCCGGGTTCACATCGTTGGCACGGCACACCTCGGCGGCGATCTTCGTTACCGCAACGGCCGTCAGGGGTGTCTTGGAGGCGGGTTTCCAGAGGGTAGAATCACCACAGACCGCGGCCAGGGCCGAGTTCCAGGCCCACACCGCCACCGGAAAGTTGAAGGCCGAAATGACAGCCACCACCCCCAGAGGATGCCACTGCTCCCTCATGTGGTGGTCCTGTCGTTCGGACTGCATGGTGAGGCCGTAGAGCTGTCTGGAGAGACCCACCGCGAAGTCGCAGATATCGATCATCTCCTGGACCTCTCCTTCGCCCTCGGCAATGATCTTCCCCATCTCCAGCGACACCAGGGCTCCGAGATCCTCCTTCTTCTCGCGAAGAGCATTCCCCAGCTGCCGCACGACTTCACCCCGCTTCGGCGCTGGGATGGTTCTCCATTCGAGGAAGGCTTCGTGGGCCTTCCCGACGATCTGATCGAACTCAGCTTCGGTTACCTGCTGAACGGAGGCGATTTTGGAGTCGTCCACCGGCGTGAAGACGTCCAGAATAGGCCCCGATCCCAACCATTCCCCGGCAAAACCCCCGAGGTTCATTTCATCGATCCCCAGGCGATTCAGAAAGTCGTACATGGCTCCCAACCTTGGTCTTTTTTTCGTTGATTTGGAGGAAGAACGACGGGTCTGGGCCAGGTGCCAACGCCCCGGTCCCGTTCCACTTCCCTGGCCGGCGATAGTCTAGCCGATTCCGTCCTTCGAGGCCATCAGTACCGACGCCAGATGACCGTCAACTCGCGGCGGATGGTGATCGCGGAATCTCGACATAGGGTAACCCGTTGACGCCCGACATCTCGCATCCATCGACTCGGTGCGTCCCGGATCCATCAACTCCCGGCGATGGCATTGAACAGGAGCTTGAAGTTGGCCACCATCTGGGCCCGGTTGTGGAGGCTGAAGCCCACCAGCACCAGGCTCCCGTCCCCATAAGGAACCTCCACGGCCGGGGATTTTCCAAAGAGGCCCTCCTCACCTTCCAGGTATCCGCTCATAAGGAGTGGGCCTTCCTCGGGAAAACTCCCGATCACCCTGGGTCTCCCGACGATCCCCGATCCTTCTCCCGTGATCCCGAAGAGGAGGGCCCTGGAGCTGATGAAGGCGACCCCATCCGGATCCATGCCCCGGGTCAAAGGGGAATCCGGGTTCCAGGAGAGCCTAAGGATGGATCCGGCAGAATAGAAACCCGAGGCTCGTGCAGCCCCTGAGACTTCCTCCAAGGGGAGGTCGAAGGCCTGGAGGGCCAACTCGGTCGAGCCCTCATGGAAGACAAGGGTGCCCCCCTCCCTCGCAAAGGCTTTCAGGGCGTCCAGCCCTTCCTCTCCGATCCCGCCCACGTATTGGGGCGGAACCGAACCCGCCCGGTTCCCCTCCAGAATGGACCTGGAGCGCACCGAGGGCAGAATGATGGCGTCGTACTCCTCGGCCAGACTGCCGGCCCGCACTCGATCATTCCGGAGCTCGGTCAACGGGAAGTCATAGTGCTCCAGAATCCACCTTATCCAACCCTCGTCCATGGACCCCTGCCAGGGACGGTATACGGCAACCCGAAGGGGTTGGAGGGCTTCAGTGGAAGGAATCCGTCCTGGTTCGGCCTCCGGGATGACCTCCGAGGCAGGTCTGACCCCCATCTCACGAAACAGTGAGCCCACCGCTTCCTCATTCCCGGGTCCGACTACGAACCGACCTTCCCCACCCCCCTCCACGTCCACCCGGATTCCCCGGGCCTGGAGCCCATTCACAACCTTCCAGGAAGCGCCATCGGACCGGCTCAGGAGCCAGGTCGAAGGGCCCCTCACGAGGCCGGGTTGGAACGTTCCCGTTGGTCTCAGGGCAAGATCCGAAACCGGGCGGTCCAGTTCAAAAGCCTCAAGTCCCAGTTGAAGTG
>JBDHGR010000653.1:0-2508 GCA_039589815.1 Gemmatimonadota bacterium
CTCCGCCCTGGCTCATTCCTACCTCCGTGTTTCGTCTTCAGCGAACGCGGCGATGGTGCCCTGTTCGTTTCTGTCGTTCACCTGCCCAACAACCGGGCAGTTCAGGCTCAGGACCCGGGGAGCACAGGCGCCGCGAGCTCCTCCGGGCAGGAAAGTGAACCCAGGAACGTTACCAGTGCCGCCACTTCATCGTCTGAAAGCCCGCGGTCCATGATGAGCGGAGTAAGGTTCCGGTTCGCCACGCCTGGCCCCGCCATGTAACGGACCGCCTGTTCAAGGCTCGACACCGATCCATCGTGGAAGTATGGGGCACTCTTCGCGATGTTCCGGAGGCTGGGAACTTTGAAGGCAGCCCAATCCCCGTCCGACTCCGTAACCGCCATGCGCCCGACGTCGACCTGAGCTTCCGGGACACCCGCAACCCCGATTCCCACGTTGTAGTAGATCCCTTCGTCGGTGGCGAACTGAGCCGAAAAGAAAGGCGGTGTGTGGCAGGTGGCACAGCCCGCTTTGCCGTTGAACAGCTCGAGACCTCGCTGCTCCGCCTCGTTCAGGGTGTCCTCTTCTCCGGCTATGAACCGGTCATATCGGGTCTGGTCGCACACAAGAGTTCGCTCATACGACGCGATCGCCTCGGCGACGGTTTCAGCCGTGGCTCCCCTTTCCCCAAAGATCTCCCGGAACTGGTTCGTGTACCCCTGGATAGCTCCGATTTCGGCGGCCTTCGCATCCAGGTTGTCGGCTCCAACCCCCATGTTTCCCCCACCCCAGGCTCCTTTCGCCTGGGCCTCCAAGCTCCCCGACCGGCCGTCCCAATAGAAACGCGACATGTAAGCCACGTTCCAGATCGAGGGCGAATGCCGAGTCAGCCGACGGTTCGCTGCCCCGGTGGCCGTGGGCTCGGCGCCACCGTTCCCGTTCTCGTTCTGATGGCAGGAGTAGCAGGACCGGGAGCCGTCAACGGAGAGTCGAGGATCGAAAAAGAGCTGGTGGCCGAGAGCGACCTTCGCCGCGGACATGGGGTTCTCAGCCGGAATGGGAACCACCCCAAGGGGTCCTCCGCGGGCGGAGATGGCCACCCCCGGGAGGGTCGAACCGGAGGCCGAGTCGGGCGCCGAGCTTTGGCCCGGTGGAGCGTCGTCCCCCGCGCAGGCTGAGAGTGACAGGATGGCAAGGGTGCTTAGGAACAGGTTGTACCTCATACCACTTCCTCGCATTTCGGTGGTCGGGCGGAAACACAAGTTTGGCTGGAAAACGAAGTGTACCCCCAACCCCATCAAAGGAGCCGGATCAGGGGTCAGGACTGATGGCTGGCGGCGTCACCGATCCAGAACTGGAACCGGCTACCCTCAACCCTGATAGAAGAACAGGTAAGCGATGAAGATGCCGGCAACGATGGAAACGAGGTCGGCGAACAGCCCGGCGGGCACAGCGTGCCGGGTTCTTTTGACCCCGACCGACCCGAAGTAGAGGGCGATGATGTAGAACGTCGTGTCCGTCGCGCCCTGAAAGGTGCAGGCCAGGCGACCCACGAAAGAGTCCGCCCCGTAGGTCTGCATGGCATCCACCATCATTCCCCTGGCACCGCTCCCGCTCAGGGGTTTCATCATGGCGGTGGGTAGGGCTTCGATGAAGTCCGTGTTGACTCCCGCCAGGCCGAACCCTCGTCCGATACCCGCCACCAGGAAGTCCATTGCACCGGAGGCCCTGAACACGCCGATGGCCACCAGGATCGCGACCAGGTAGGGTATGATCTTGATAACGACGTTGAATCCCTCCTTCGCCCCATCGATAAACGCCTCGTAGACGTTGACCCTCCGGACCATGGCCAGCGAGATGAACACAGAAATGATCCCGAACAGGATCACATTAGCCACCACATTGGATACGGTCTCGACCTGCTCCTGAGGGAGCCGAGAGAAGTAGACGATGGTGGCGCCCACAAGGCCCGTGAGCCCCACCAGATAGGCAAGGATAGTCTTGTCGAAGAGGTTGATCTTCTGAACCAAGGCCACAGCGATCAGCCCGGCGAGGGTGGAAAAGAAGGTCGTGAGAAGAATGGGCAGGAAGATGTCGGACGGGTTGGCTGCTCCCATCTGCGCCCTGTACACCATGATGCTGATGGGGATCACCGTCAGCCCGGAGGTGTTCAGCACCAGGAACATGATCTGGGCGTTGGACGCGGTGTCCTTGTCCGGATTCAAGTCCTGGAGCTCTTGCATGGCCTTCAGTCCCAGGGGCGTCGCTGCATTGTCCAGGCCCAGCATGTTTGCGGCGAAATTCATGATGATGGACCCATGAACCGGGTGGTCCTTCGGTACCTCCGGGAACAGCTTGTTGAAAAAGGGTTGTACCAACCGGGCCAAAACGTTCACGGCCCCGCCCCTCTCCCCCACCTTCATCAGTCCCAGCCAGAGCGTGAGGACCCCGATGAGGCCGAGGCAGATCTCAACCGCAACGCCGGCCGTCTCGAAGGTGCTGTTGACCATGGTGGTGAAGATTTCGGTG
>JBDHGR010000654.1:0-2504 GCA_039589815.1 Gemmatimonadota bacterium
CAGCGCCCCGACGGTGAAGAGGGGGTAGCCCACGGCGATGGCCTGGAAGTTGATCTCATCCATGGTTTCCAGGGAGGGCAGCCGGGTCAAAACACCGTGGTTGCGTCGCTTCTCACCCGCCGAGGACTTGATGAGATAGGTAATGCTCACACCCAACGCCACCGCGAATGCCCCTTCGGCCAAAGCCGCAAGGCTCACATGGATGGCGAGCCAGTAGCTCTGCAGAGCGGGAACCAGCTGGTTGCTCGCCTCCTTGGGGAGCATCGACGCGGAAACGATGATGATGATGAGGGCGGGGGAAACGATCGTTCCCAGGATCAGGTGCCGGTACTTCACGACGATGCCGCCAAAGGTGACCACGGTCATCCAGGCCATGATATTGGCGTATTCGTACATGTTGCTGAGCGGCAAGTGACCCGTCGCCGACCACCGGGTGAGGATCCCAGCCGTGTGAGGAACGAATCCGGCGAACATGCTGCCTGCACCCAACCAGCCCAGCCCACGTTTGCGAAGACCCAGGTATGCCACAAAAAGCAGAAACGAAGCAAAGTAGAGACAGAAGCTCAGCCAGAACAAACTGACGTCGAGTGATCCACTCATGCGTGCACTTCCGTTTCCGGGTGGCACTCTAACCTTCGTAACAAGAAGCCGAGCCCTTCTTTGAGTGTCGCTTCCCGGTGCATCGATTTAGCCCCCACGTCCAGTATCCAATCGCCGTTCTGGCCTCGATGTCCAAAGATCCAGATGCGCTCATGGTTCCAGCCGAAGGAGAGCACGAGTCCCAGGGTCATGAGGCCGAAACCGACCCAAACCGCCCAGGCCCCGGGAAACGACCGCACCTGAAGGCCCGTGGCAAACAGTGGCTCCAACGCGATCAGCTTGACCTGCAAGTCGGGTTCCGTTCCGTGGGCAAAATCGGGATGGTTTGCGAAGAGCCAAACATCACTTGCGGGCTTATCGGGTCGAACCACCTGCACATGAACTGCGGGATTCTCGAAGCGATCGCTGAGGGAAACCGGCTCTCCCTCCCTGATCTGGAAGTGAGGATAAAATTTTCCCATGACCAAGTGCACGTCGGGGCGACCAGGGATCGGGGAGGGTTTCTCCCCCCGAAGCATCACGTGTCCGAGATCAACTCCCGTGCTCTTGTTGTGTACAACCACTTCGATCCAACGCAGCCGATCCGTGAGTATCTGATACGTGGATTGATACCAGGTCCAGCCCGCATACCTGAGTGGATGGTTGACCTCGATGGTCTGGCGGCTCACCGTCCTTCCGTCGCGTTTCACCTGGACATGGCTCTGGTAGTCGGAAATCTCGCCCTCGGCGTTGGTTTTTACGAGGAAGCTGTCCAACACGACCGAATAGCCTCCTCCGGGAGAGGCCAACTCGTTCCCTTCGGACATCCACACTGACCGGCGTTCCGAGAGCAGGCCCATCATGATTCCGCCGACAAAGATGGAAAGAAGGCCAACGTGGTTGAAGATTCCGCCGAGCCTCCCCAGGCCCCGTCGTGTTCCTGCCACCTGGAATTCCCCTGGCTTCTCGTCCAGCTGTACCTTGAATCCCAGCTTTCCGACTCTGCGCGCGATCTCCGCCGGGCTGGCCTCCCCCTCTGCGCGTGCCTGGGCACGAAGGGGAAGCGCCGCAAGCTCATTGGTAGCCGTCAACGCCTCGTTTCCAAAGCTCTCCCGGAGCACGGGACCCAGGCGGGAAGCCAGGCAGGAAGTCAGGCTCAGGGAGAGAGCCGCCATGAGCCCCAGATACCACCAGGAGGAATAGGGATGGAGGAGGCCGAGGTGCTTGATCAGAAAGAACTCCGCGTGAGAGAGCTTCTCGGCGTAAAACCCCTCCGGGTCGTCGAGCCCTCCCGTGGGCAGAAACTCTCCGCAGGCAATAGCGGCGATGCTGGCCATGGCCAGTATGAGAAGCAGGAAAAGCGCGAACCTCATGCTTCCCACGGTTCGCCAGGCTCTTCGGCCCCAAGAAACCCGGCGCCGGCCTGCCGCTCCCACCCATCTCCCCAATGGTAGGGTGATCTCCTGGCCTGCTCCTATCATGGCCTGGCCCCCTGAGGTGCACTCACCAGGACTCCCGCCGGACAGGCCAAGACGCACTCGCCGCACCCATCGCATTCGGCGAGGTCAATCCGAGGGCCCACCGGTCCTACCACCACCGCACCAGAGTGGCAGGAATCCTCGCAACTTCCGCACCCCTCGCAGGACTCGGACGTCCGAACGGGGTATGTTGGCCGAGCATCCGAGGTCACGACCCCGTTCGAGCGGTCAGATACCCAACTCGAAATCCAGCTCATGATGGCTCTGACCCAGGCAAATCCCGGGCCATAACGCGCTCGCGCGCGCTTTTTTGACGATCTGTAATCTGTTTCAATACAGCAAATTAGGGGACATCGACCTCCGGCGAGAGGGTAATACATCGGGTGCCCGGAGGCGACGCGGTTAGTGCGCCGTTCGGCGCTCAGGGGAGGGGTGGGTGTGTGTCAT
>JBDHGR010000655.1:0-2500 GCA_039589815.1 Gemmatimonadota bacterium
GCCCCCGCCCCAGCCATGCCCCCCAGAGCGTGACCCCCATGAGGTAGGCCACAATCACCACGAGGTCCAGAGAGGAGATGGAGGTCATGGGCGGTGCCCCCCGGCCAAGTTGGTCACTCGCCCAGGCTCGCTGTCGCTACCTCCGGGTTTTCGATCCTGACCCCGTCCCTCTCCACCACGTAAGCCTCCATGGCGAAATAGGCCGGAAGGCCCAGCTTCACCAGGAGGTCCGCCGTACCCTGGTTCCGGTCCTCGGTTCGCTTCCAGAACTCCCGTTCATCCGGCCCCGGGAACGGAGCTTTGTCCTTCTGGGATTGATGCTTGAAGATTGCCATGATCTTCTGCCGAAGCTCCCGTTCGGAGAGGGGCACCAGGACCGACGATTCGGAAACAGGCCATTCTTGCCAAGCCCCCCGATAGAGCCAGACCTCCGGCGATGGCCGGTCGTAAGCGGCCAGCGCCCCTCGGACCGCCTCGAGGCACATCCTATGGGTGCCGTGGGGATCCGACAGGTCCCCGGCAGCGAACACCAGCTCCGGCTCCAGCTCGCACAGCGCCTCCAGGATGATAGACACGTCCGCTTCGGTCACAGGGTCCTTGCGAACCTGGCCCGTCTGATAAAAGGGTAGATTCAGGAACCGAGCCCGATCGGCGCTCAAGCCCACGCTCTCGAGAGCCGAAACGGCTTCGGTCTCCCGAATGACCCGCTTCAAAGCCTGGACCTCCTGGGTATCCACCTCCCCGGGTCCTTTCCTGGCCAGAGCCTCCCGGACCTCCCCGAGCTTGCCCAGGGACGCACCCGCACCTCCCCCAAGGATCGCCTCTCCCCGGTGGTAGAAATCCAGGTAGCGCCTGACATCGTGGTCGAAGACGGCGATGTTGCCGGAAGTCTGGTAGGCGACGGTCACCTCGTTCCCGTTCTCCACCAGCTTCCGGAGTATGCCGCCCATGGAGATCACGTCGTCGTCGGGATGTGGAGAAAAAACAAGGACTCTTCGCCCCGTCGGGAGTTTGCTCTTCCCGCGAATTCTGGCAATCAGCCGATTGAAGACCTCGCCATTCACCGTTTCCGCAGACCCGTGTTTCGCCACGAGGGATGAGAGGTGGTTGTCCCGGTAGTCTTTGGTTGAAAGGCGGAGGATCGACCTGCCTACCTGAAGGCTGAGCCAGATTGCGGCTTCCGTCTCCAGCCGGGGGCTCCAGTCCACCTCGCCGAGGAGCCACGGAGTGGCCAACCGGGTGAGGTCGGCCCCGGCGGATCGGTCGAGGTAGACCGTGGCATTGCTGTGACCCTGGAGGTAGGTGGCAGCCACGTCGGGATGCACGTACCCTTCCACAGCCCTTCGGACGATACGGGCTTTGTGCTCGCCGGTGGCGAGAAGAGCGATCTCCCGTGCATCCATGATGGAGGCCACGCCCATGGTGATGGCCTCCAGGGGGACGTTCTCCTCACCGAAAAAATCGGATGCCGCATCCGCCCGGGTGATGGAATCCAGGAACACGAGGTGGGTCCGGGACTCACGGGGGGACCCGGGCTCGTTGAACCCGATATGCCCGCTTCGGCCGATGCCCAGGAGCAAGAAATCGATCCCGCCGGCATCCCGAATGGACTCGTCGTAACTACGGCAATACCGATCCAGGTCCTCGCGAGGAACGGTACCGTCAGGGATATGGACGTTTTCAGGGGGGATATCCAGGGCTTCGAAGAGGTTCTCCCACATGTACCGGACGTAGCTATTGTGGCTCTTCGGATCCATGGGATAGTACTCGTCCAGATTAAACGTCACGACCTGGGAGAAGTCCAATCTCTCCTCTCGATGGAGGCGAATGAGCTCCCGATAGACGCCGATGGGAGTAGACCCCGTGGCCAACCCCAGAACGGTCGTTTCTCCAGCGCCGTTCTTCTCACGGATGATGGTGGCTATGCGCTCGGCCAGAGTCCGGGCCATAGCCTCGTGGTCATCCAGGAGGTCCACGCTGATTCGTTCCCGACTCATAAGCGTCATTTCATCCCCCTCACCGTCTCCGGGGTTGTACGTTTCGGTCCGTGACCGCCTGGGCGACAGCATCATGGACAGCTCGCCTCAAGGGGACGTGTCTGGAGTTGTTCCGGGTCGGGTTCGTCCGGGAAGTGAGAAGGACCACGAACAGATCCAGCTCAGGATCCACCCAGATGGACGTGCCGGTGAAGCCGGTATGCCCGAAGGCCCTTTCCGACAGGTAGTCGCCAGAGGAGGATCCGCTACGGGGTGTGTCCCATCCCAACGCTCGAGAGGCAGTCGAGTCGTGCCTCCGGGTGAAGAGCTCGACGGTGGTGGGGGCCACGACCCGTACAGGGCCTGGGCGAGGGGCTGAGCATGCCACTCCACTCCCGGGTTCCCCCGGGCAGGGGGGCACCACACCGCCGTCCAAAAGTGCCTGGGCCAGGACTGCCATATCCCGGGCGGAGGAGAACAGCCCTGCATGCCCTGCCACACCACCGATGGCAAAGGCGTTCTCG
>JBDHGR010000656.1:0-2491 GCA_039589815.1 Gemmatimonadota bacterium
AGTTGGATCCCGTCACCGGAAGCACGCGGGAGCTCTTTCCCCGCATGGATGAGCCGGTTGGGCGCCTACGCCTTTCGAAGGATGGCCGGAAGATGGTGTTCTACGGCGCCAGCCGTGAGCCCCGCGAGATGAAGCTCGTCGTTTCCGAACTGGGTGAGTTGGATGGGGTTGTGCTGGCCGACGAGGCGGAGATGGAGGATGGCAGGTTGGCTCGGTGGGTCCGACCCCAGCTTTCCCCGGACGGCTCCAAAGTTCTCTTCGGTACCCAACAGCATGAGGTCGGAGGGAGGGACTTCGAGTATCAGCTCTGGGTCGCTGCAGCCGACGGATCGGGGAGGGCGCGGCGACTGGCAGCAGCTCACTGGATTCCCTATGCGACGTGGCACCCCGCCGGAACGCACGTCGCGTTCAACACCTGGGAAGAAGACGAGGTAGGTCCGGGAAAGCTGTACGTCGTGGACGTGGAAACCGGCGAGCAGCATGAGATCGCCCTGCCACCGGGGCTCGAGGGCATGGAGGTGAAGGACTGGTCCTCAGACGGGGGATGGATCGGGATCGTCAACTCAGCTGGCAGCCACGAACTGTTACTTGTCGAGAATGCTCTGGGTGATCGGATGGGTGAGGGTTGAGCCTGCGACAAAAGGCCAACACCCACGGGGGAGTCCTATTTGGGGCTCCCCCGATTCCGTATCAAATTGCCGTCCAAGGTCTTTACACCATAAACGCCTCCACGAGCTCAAAGATCTCACCTTCAGATGACATTTTCGTGACAAACCGCCCTCCAGGGGGCTCTATTATGGCTCTGGGCGGCTGAGTCATGGGTTGTCACGCACCCTGGCCGGGTCATGAACCGACATTCCCACAGAAGGCAGATTGTTCTCTTCCTTGCTGCTGTGATCCTACCGTGCATGGTCCTGTTGGCGACCGGCATTCGGATGGTGGGACAACAGCGGGAGTTGGCTGAGGCCCGCGTGCTCCAGGAACGGAACCGGGTTGCCCGCCAGTTGGGGGAGGATCTGCTGGTTCACCTGGGTGCAGTGTGGGCGGCGGCCCAAGGCGCAGTCGATTCGTCCTCCTCGCCGGAACCTCGATCACCAAACAGAGAACTGGTTTTTGCGGCAGAGGTACGCGATGGCCGCCTCGTTCTCCCTTGGGAGGACCGTGATGCACAGGTAGGTCCAGGGGAGATGCCGCTCCTTGGACAGGGGGAGCGCCAGGAGGGAGGGGGGAACCTGGAGGCCGCGACCGTCACGTATCAGCGTGCGCTAGACGGCGCGACCAGCCAGGAACATGCTGGCATGGCCCGCCTCTTCCTCGCACGAGTCCTGGTCAAACGAGGCCGGTCTGAAGACGCCCGGGTCCACTACCGGGCTTTGCTCACTTTTCCCACCGGAGTCACCGATGAAGTGGGCGTTCCCCTCTCCTTCTATGCCGCTGAGCGCATCCTCACGCATGGCCTCGGCGTTGAGGAGATCGTCCCGTTCATGAGCCGAGAGGCCCAACGCGCAGACTGGTTGACCCCGTGGGCCACGCATCTTCTCCATGATGTCGCGGGTGAGTTGACCGAGACCCTTCCGGCTGGGCTCGGGCGGGATTCCGCCGCCGTCGCAGAGACCAGAGTCGCGAACCGGGTTCGCGAGGTCGAGCAGGCTCTGGCCCTCGCTGGTGATCTGAACAGCTCAGAGCTTTCCAGCCCTGGCAGTGCGGGCTCTGCCCCGGACCGATGGGTTCTCTACGGCTCAGCGTCGTGGTTGGTCGGCCTCGGTCGAGCGTCGGACGAGACCACGCTCCTGACTGCTATCCGGGCACAGGAAGCCCTCGAGGCCGCATCCTCACCGATGGCAGAAACCCTCTTCGATCTGGAAATCGCCCCGGAATGGGCTCCCGAGGGCGTTCTCCTGAATCCCAGGCTCCGAGGCCTTCGAGTTCGCTTTGCCCTGGCAGAAGCAGAAGGCCTGGAGAGTACCATCGGCCGCCAACGGGCCTTCTATTCAATCGCGTTTCTCCTGGTGGTGGGGTTTACCCTGTTCGGGGGATACCTCCTCTGGCGGGATGTCCAGCGGGAAGTCCGGATGGCCCGTCTCCGCTCCCAGTTCGTGTCGGGGGTGTCCCACGAGCTCCGAACACCCCTGACGTCCATCCGCATGTTCGCGGAGACTCTCCTCCACCGGGGCCCGGAGGATCGGGAGACCCACGACGAGTTCCTCGGCACCATCGTGGACGAGAGCAACCGGCTCTCTCGGCTCCTCGGAAACGTCCTGGAGTTCTCGGCCATTGAAGGCGGCAAGAGGCAGTACCATATGCATCCCCATGACCTGGGCGAGATCGTCCACGCTGCCGTGCGGGCAATCCAGCAGCGACTGGACTCAGGACAGTTCGCCCTGGAAATGGCACTCGCCGAGGACCTTCCCCCGGTCCCAGTGGACGGTGACGCAATCGAGCAGGCCGTCTTGAACCTCCTCACCTACGCCATGAAGTACTCGGGGGAGAG
>JBDHGR010000657.1:0-4007 GCA_039589815.1 Gemmatimonadota bacterium
GGGAATCCCCTTTTGCCGCCCTTGAATGGCGGGCGGTTGGACCGCAGAAACAGGGGGGTCGTATCGAAAGTATCGCGGTGCCAGCCGGGGAAACGACCACTTTCTATGTGGGGGTGGGATCAGGGAACCTCTGGAAGACCGTGAACAACGGCACGACCTGGACCCCCATTTTCGAGAAGGAATCTACCTTCACCATCGGTGATGTGGCCGTCTCCGAATCGGACCCGAACGTGGTCTGGGTTGGCACCGGTGAAGTGCTCATGGCCCGAAGCTCCTACGCCGGAACCGGTGTCTTCAAGTCCCTGGACGGAGGTGAGAGTTGGGAACACAAGGGGTTGTCGGACACCCACCACATCGGGCAGGTGCTGATCCATCCCCGTGACCCAGAAGTCGTTTACATAGCGGCCATCGGCCACCTCTACTCCTTCAACGAGGAGAGAGGGCTCTTCAAAACCGTCGACGGTGGGGAGAGCTGGGAGAAGATCCTCTACATCAATGATCGAGTGGGAGTTGTGGACCTGGTGATGGATCCGTCCGATCCCAACACCCTTTACGCCACCGCCTGGGAGCGGACCCGGAGGGCTTGGGGACATACGGCCAGCGGGGAGGGAAGCGGAATCTACAAAACCACCGACGGGGGCGACTCCTGGGAGCAGCTCACAACAGGGTTCCCCACGGGTCCGGGCGTGGGTCGGATCGCCCTCGATATCGCGCCATCCAATCCGGACGTGGTTTATGCGCTCCTCGATAATCATGCGCCGGATCCGGCCACCGCTTCCGAGGAGCGGGGACCGAGAAGGATCGGTGGCGAGGTCTACCGTTCCGACAACGGGGGGGCCACCTGGAGGAAGGTGAACGAAGAGCCCGTCCCGGCGGGCTACGACTTCTGCATCATCAAGATCGCACCGGACGACGAGGACGTTGTTTATGTCCCCGGTCAACGATTCATGGCCTCCGAGGACGGGGGTAGGACCTATCGGCAGATCCAGGGCACTCTTGTTCACCTGCTCCCCCACGGCTCCCGAGTGCTTCACCTGGACCAGCACGAGCTCTGGATCAATCCCCTGGACGGAGACCACATGATTCTGGGGAACGACGGGGGCGTCCATGTCTCCTATGACCGGGGGGAGTCCTGGCTTCACCTCAACAACCTCCCCATCGGCGAGTTCTACGCGGTGTTCGCCGACATGGAGACGCCGTTCCAGATCTATGGAGGCACGCAGGACGATGCAGCCCTTTGGGGCCCCAGCGACCATTCCATCCAATGGGATCTGGACGATCCCTGGCAGCACGTGTACCTGGACCGGTGGGGTGGTGGGGATTCCTATTTCACCTACCCCGACCCAACCGATCCCGATGTGATCTATTACGAGCATCAGTTCGGAGACCTGCGCCGCAAGGATATGAGCACCGGTTCGGCCCCTGGGATCCGGCCTGAAGCCGGGGAAGGGGAGGAGCCCCTGAGGACGAATTGGATGACGCCCTTCATCATCTCCCAGTACAATCCCCGAACGCTTTATTACGCCGCGAATGTCCTCTTCAAGTCGCTGGACCGGGGTGACTCGTGGACCGCCATCAGTCCGGATCTTACCAGCCAACCGCCGACCCAGGGCAACGTGCCCTTTGGGACCCTGACCAGCCTCTCCGAGTCGCCTTTACAGAGGGGGCTCCTGTATTTGGGAGCCGATGACGGATTCATCCACCTGACAAGAAACGACGGCGCCACCTGGTCAAGAATCGACGGAGACCTGCCCCAGCTATGGGTGAGTCGTGTGGAGGCTTCGCTCCACGAAACAGGCACCGTTTACACATCCATGACGGGGTACCGGGAGGACGATTTCTCCGCCTACCTCTACGTCTCTCAAGATTTCGGGGAAAGCTGGACTTCCATCTCTGCAGGCCTCCCCATGGAATCGATCAATGTGGTCCGGGAGGACCCCGCCGATCCGGATATCCTCTACGTGGGCACCGACCTGGGCGTCTATGTGTCCCTGGATCGAGGCTCCTCCTGGCACTCTCTTTCAGCCAACCTCCCGACGACTCCGGTCCATGACCTGGTAGTGCACCCGAGGGACGGTGAGATCGTCATCGGCACCCACGGAAGAAGCATCTGGGTCGCCGACATTTCGGCGGTTCGGGAATGGGCTGGGGATGAGGATTCGATGAGGGAGACTGGAGGCCGGGGGAGGCAAGGCCCATGAATAGAAACTCTGCCAAGCCTTCCCATTCCGGCAGGCTTGTCCGGGCCGGTGTAGTCGCAGGAACTCTGATCTTGGTAGCCATCACCCCCGCCAGAGCCCAAGAGCCCGTATTGGGGGGAGCGGCCCGGCTCGCGGCCTGGGAACGCCGTATGGAAATGGCCGAAGCCTCCCCCTTCAAGGAGCTGGAATGGCAGTGGCTGGGTCCGAAGTACGTCGGCGGTCGTATCGAGTCCATGGATGCTCCCTTGGGCCGACCCGGGACCATCTACGTGGGCGTCGGGGCGGGGTCGCGGTGGGTGATCTCACCGTTTCCCCCTCGGAGCCCAACACCATCTGGGTGGGGACGGGGGAGGCCCACCTTTCAGGGACATCGTACTCCGGAACCGGGGTTTTCAAATCCACGGACGGAGGCATGACCTGGAAGAACGTGGGCCTCCACGAGAGCGGTCATATCGGCAAGGTGGTCATCCACCCCACCGATGGAAACGTGGTGTACATCGCCGCCATGGGTCCCAAGGACGTCGAAGGCGGCCAGCGGGGGGTGTACAAGACCACCGATGGCGGAGAAACCTTCAGACAGGTGCTTCCCGTGGGGGCGGAGGTATCGCTGGTAGATCTGGTCATGGACCCCACCGATCCCAACCGGCTCCTGGCGGCAGCCTGGGATCGCCGGAACCATGAGGAGAGCGGCGTTTTCCGGAGCACCGATGCAGGTGAAAGCTGGGAACGGCTCCAGGGTGGATTGCTGAACGAGGAGGTAGGACGGGTCGCGGTGGACGCATCGGCGTCGGAGCCCGGCGTGTTCTATGCGTTGATGGTGGATCATTCCCCGGAGGGGCGAGGCCGCTCCGGTGTGGGAGGGATCCTCTATCGATCGGACGATGGCGGGGATAGCTGGAACCGTACCCACGAGGACTACCTACCAACCTACGTCGGATGGGACTTCTGTGACGTCCGAGTCTCTCCTGACGATGCCAATCAGGTCTACATCGGCGGGTTTCGCCTGCTGGTATCCAGGGACGGCGGAAGGACCTTCGATCCTGGTGGTGAAACCGTATTCCGTCTTCACCCCCATGCCGGGACCGGAATGCACCTGGATATGCACGATATCTGGATCGATCCCGAGAATCCTTCCCGCATCCTCCTGGGCAACGATGGTGGGATCTACATCTCCTGGGACCGGGCACAGACCTGGTTGCATCTCAACAACCTGCCCATCGCCGAGTTCTACAAGGTTTACCTGGACGACAGCGAGCCATTTCGCATCTGGGGTGGAACCCAGGACAACGCTTCCCTGGTTGCGCCCTCCTCGGCCCGTTGGGTCCAGGGGGATGGCGATGACTGGGAGCAGGTCTTCCTCGATCGCTGGGCAGGAGGGGACGGGTTCTCGACCTTCCCCGATCCCAACGATTCCACGGTCATCTACTACACGCAGCAACAGGGTGACCTGAAACGTGCTCGGTTTGGGGAGCTCACCGCGGAGAAACGGATCCGGCCCACCGTCGGGGAAGGGGAGCCCGAGCTTCGTTGGGCTTGGGACACCCCCCTCTTCCCTTCGGTGCATAGCGAGGCGACGAGACTGTACTGCGCAGCTCAAATGGTCTTCGTTTCTGACGACCGAGGGGATAGCTGGGAACCCATCAGCCCCGATCTGGGCTCCGGAGCCATCCTTTCCCTCTCCGAATCCCCTCTGGATTCCGAGCGGCTGGTGGCTGGTGCGGGCAGGGGGGAGCTCCATTTCACGGAGGATGGTGGCGGGAGTTGGAGACCAGCAGGAGATGGGTTACCGGAGAAAACCGTTCGGGA
>JBDHGR010000658.1:0-2487 GCA_039589815.1 Gemmatimonadota bacterium
TGAAGCTGAACAGGTAGCCTTTCAGGTGAGTCCGCACGGCACACAGGGCTCCGTCATCGATGTCAATGACCCCTTTCCAGAGACCATCGTCGGTCATCTTTAATGCCCAGCCGGGACCCAGGTGGTCATCCAGGAGATCCATCACCCTCCAGGCCATCCAGGAGGAAAGGTGGACTCCGTTGGTGATGTGGAAGATGGGAACCTGCCTTGACTCCCTGCCCGGCCACAGATCCAACCAGTTCTCCCGGGTCACCTGGCCATGTTTCTCGGCGACGCCATTCACATACCGGGAGAGGCGCATCGCGCATGCCGTCATGTGGAATGTGTCGGGTGCTTTGTCCGGGGGTGTGCCGAAGGACAGGAAGGTGTCCCGATCGATCCCGGCGCCTTCCCAATAGTGGTGGAGCGCCTGGTCGATCTGTTCGGTGCTGAAGGTGTCGTGTCCTGCCGGCACGGGGGTGTGGGTTGTGAATACGCCCTTGGCCCGGACCAGGGCCACCGCTTCATCCAGGTCCACGCCCTCCTCCAGGAATTCTCTTATCCGTTCCACCATCATGAAGGCGGCATGACCTTCATTGGCATGCCACGCAGAAGGGTGGATCCCAGTGGCCCTCAGAACCCGAACTCCTCCTACGCCCAGTATCCACTCCTGGCAAAGCCGGTTCTCGTCACCGCCCTGATACAGTTTCTGTGTAAGGTCCTGATCCTGGGGTTGGTTCTCTGGGAGGTTCGAGTCCAACAGGATGATGGACGTCCTCCCCACCACCATCTTCCAGGCGCCGACATGGACGGTTCGACCATAGAGGGAGACGGTGGCGAGTGATCGACGGCCTTCGGGGGTTAGGATGGGCTCAAGGGGAGTGAGGAGGGGGTCGAATTGTTCTTCGTTGTCGACCTGCCACCCCTCCAAGGTCACCTGTTGGTCAAAGTACCCCTTCAGGTATAAAAGGCCCACGCCGACCAGAGGAACTCCCAGATCCGAGGCTGCCTTGCAGTGATCTCCAGCCAGGACCCCGAGACCACCGGAGTAGATCGGCACTGACCGATGGATGCCGAACTCGGCACAGAAGTAGGCAACCGGACCCACCGGATCCTCGCCGAAATTCTGCACGAACCACGTTCCGCTGGACGACTCCTCCAATGCGGTGGTATCCATCAGCTTCTGGTACTTATCCAGGAACTCCGGGTCCCGGGCCAAGGCGGCGAGGCGGGCCGGATCGGCCCGTCGCAGAAGCTCGATGGGGTTACGGCCCGAGAGGTGGTAGAGGGTCGGGTCGATCTCCCAGAAGAGCTCCCGAGCGAAACGGTTCCATCGCCAGGAAAAGTTCATGGCGATGCCGCCGAGACCCTGGAGAGGCTCGGGTAGGTAGGGAATCTTCGAAGAGTTCGAGCTCATTAGTTCCAGTAAGAGTCGAGGAGTCTTTTCGTTAGGGACGATTCAAACAAGTAAGACTCCCGAATCAATGATGAAGTCGGGAGTCTTTCCGGGATCTCGGTCCTTGAAGTGCAACTAATCTCGCATGATTCTCGCCGATTTCAACCGCTTTGCGGAGGTGGAATCAGCGTCTCAACAGATAGAGACCGCCGTGAAGGTTGGCCTGCCACACCCGCCTCTTCGTCGTTCCTCTTCTCGGCCGCCACCTTTCCATCAACCCGGATGCGGACCCAGGCCACTGGGCCGGAGCCTCGAGTTGGGGTCGCGGATAGGGTGGCTACAGCCTCTCCCATCTGAGTATATGTGGTGACGGCGTGAGACCAGATCCCCCGGTCCGTGGCATTTCCAAGTTCGCCTCCGACCCGCCAAGCGATCGAACACCCCCGACAATTCACCTCGAACCTAACTCGATGCCGAGTTCCGGGATCACCAACCTTCCCACCAGGGGAAGGATCGAAGGGGTTCTCAGGAGGAAGGGGTGCACAGGATGGCAGAATAATGGTCGCAATCACCAAAGCTGGACCCAGGAAGGCCAGAATCCGGGGACGAGGTTTATCTTCGACGACCGAGGAAGGCTTCATTTGAGGATGGTCTTCACCGTTCGAACCAACTCATCGCCTCGAGGGAAACAGGCTGTTCCGGAAGCATATCGGCATTCCAGTGCGTTTGAAAGAGTTTTCCGAGCGTGAACGGGGTTCTGGCCAGAATGGCCTGGTCCTCTCCAGTTTGGGGAACATTCCCCCAGTAAGCGAAGGCCCCACAACGGAAGGCCGTTGCAGGGCTTGGGTTTATCTAAGCTCCGGCGGCAGGACTCGAACCTGCGACCCGACGGTTAACAGCCGTCTGCTCTACCAACTGAGCTACGCCGGAAAAACCCTCAAAAGAGGAGAAAAAAAAGCTACCCAGGGCCGTTTGGAGTGTCAACGGGATGAGGGGGTGCTGGAGTTTCCCCATTTTTTTCGGCCCCGTCAGGGTCCCAAAGGAAAAAGGGAGAGGTTTTGGGGTGGTGGAGGCGGTTCAGGAGGTCTGGAGGGCCCTGAACGGCCGTAGAG
>JBDHGR010000659.1:0-2482 GCA_039589815.1 Gemmatimonadota bacterium
CGATGATGTGGTGCTCGGCTAGGGCGTCCCGGGCTGCGGCGTCCTCCTCATCCGCCTCGCCCTCACTCACGGGCGAGTATCCCGCCGCTGACGCCTCCGTATCCTCCTCCACCCACACCCTATCCATCCACACCATCACCTGCTGGGGATCAATGCCCCGAATGCGACGATCGGCGACGGTTACGTCCACCTCAGGATGGAGGTATGTGACTGGGACGTCTCGCTGGAACGCCGACCACAGAACCTCTCCGGGTCTCCTCTCGGGGTCCGGTTCGAAGGATCTGGCAGCCTCCTTCAAAGCCTCCAGAAGGTCAGGATTCGAATAACCGATGGGGGAAACCAGCCCCTCTTCGTCTCCTTGGATCCTCCCGTCCGAGCCGAACAGGAATTCGTGGAGGTATCCCCTGCTGGTCCTGAAAATGCCGGCGTCGAACTCCCCACTCTTCATGTGGTTCCTCACCACCCCCATGTTCATGGTGAGGATGGACATCTCCACTCCTACCCGGCGGAGGTATTCCTGTACGAGGACTGCTCCGGCCGCTCCTCCCGCGAAGGCCAGGACCTCGAAACGGAAGGGCTGACCACTTCGTTCCAACACGCCGTCGCCGTCCGGATCCTCCCATCCGGCTTCGGCCAAGAGGGTGCCAGCAGCTCCCGGGTGGTAAGGGATGGCCTCGGGCCCTTCCTCTCGCCCTCGAGTCCCAAAAGGTCCATCGACGATCGGCACCCCGTCTGGGATGTTCATAGCGGCGTACAGCGCTCGTCGATCGACGGCCTGCGTGAGAGCTCGTCTGGTCCCGGCATCTTGAAACTGGGGCCGGTTATGATTCCAGAAGATCGCCCAATGACCACCCGTAGGCCTTAGGTGTATCTCGAACCTCGGGTCGGATTCCACGCTTAGCGCCTCGGCGAGAGAAGCCCTCGCCACATCCACATTCCCGCTCAGTAGCTCGACGAACGGATTCCCGCCGTACCGGAGCCGGATTCGGTCCACCCCGGGGCGGTCCAGGAAGTAGTCGGGGTTGGCCTCGAGTTCCGTGAACGTCTTGGGAAGGTGAGTCACGTACCTGAACGGACCATTCCCCACGGGTTGGATCCACCAGTCCCAGTCGTGGTACTCGGCCGGGTCCAAGTGCTTCAGAAGATGCTTGGGAAAGCAGATCAACTCCCACTGCATCCATCCTGCGGCACTGGTCGTTTCGGCTCTGACGGTGAACGTGTGCTCGTCAATCACGGTCAGCTCGAAATCGGCAGGGTCAAGAATCAGGACTTCGGGATGGGTCAGGAGGTCGAGTGTGAATTGAATATCGGCGGTGGTCACAGGCACCCCATCATGCCACCGGGCGTTCTCTCGAAGGTGATAGGTCCAAGTGAATTCGTCGTCTGAGTTGTCCCATCGGTCCGCTAACCATCCATGCATCTCCCCGTCCTCATCCCATCGGACCAGGGTGGCGAACACGAGGAACCGGTTCTGGGTCCATTGGGCTGGACTGAACACCCGCTCGTCCATGTTGTAGTGGAGGGTGATGGTGGAGGGGCCAGCGGAGCTGGTGGAGGGCCGATCCCCTGGGGTACAGCTGGCCAGGATCGCAACGACCACCACGGAGAGGAGGGCAGCGATCGGAGTGGTGACGAATGAAGCAGCGAACAGCCTGGGGCCAGACTGACTCATGAAGCCCCTCCTTCTTCTTGCGAGCGGGAATCCGGGAACCGGTCACCTTCTTCCCCAGTCCGACCCCCTTTTGTGTTCCCGCTCGAAAGGAGGCCTTCGGCCACCCATGCCTCGCTCCCACCCGGTCCACCTTCCCACGAGCTAGCCGTGGAGCCCGCTACGTAGGCGACATAGTTTCCCTCCGGGTTGATGATGAGCTGGAACAGCCGGAGTTCAGGTTCCTGGATCCCGGTGGACTCCACCGAGCCGTCGGCGAGGTCGATCCGGACCAACTCGAACCCTCCTTCGCCGCGGGTGGCCACGGCTGCCAGCAACCCCTCACCCGAGGGAAGCCAGGCCGGCGCCAGCACCTGTCTCGGAAGTGTGGTGGTGAAGATCGGGTAAGCATCACCCCCATCGAGCGAGGTGATCATCAGTCGGCTTTCCGCCCCTGCTTCTCCGAGACGCACCTCACCGAAGGCTAGCCGCTTCCCGTCGGGAGAGGCGGAAGGAGCGTAGAGTCCCAGGGCCGCAGGATCTTCATACAGGATTCTCTCCCGGCCTGTATAGGATTCCCGAAGGACGATCACTTCTTTCAGGTCGATCCACCGAACGAAGGCTAGGTCATCTCCCACTGGTACTGGGTGATCGAGGGAGGTGTCGTTTGCGTTGAACGGCTCGGGGGTGAGGGCAAGCGGGGCGTTCGTACCACTCGAGAGATCGACACCGAAGATCCCCAACCGAGATTGTTTGTCACGGGCGTGGGTGGCGAGGGACTTGCCATCCGTCATCCACTGAAGCCGGAACTCTTCGGCTTTATCCAGGCCAAGC
>JBDHGR010000660.1:0-2482 GCA_039589815.1 Gemmatimonadota bacterium
AGCCGAGTGGTGGAAATCTCCATGCTCGGATCTGAGGGGGCTCGGGCGGGCAACCGCCCGGGCTACCCGACCGTCCTACCCGTGAAAGTACGGCAAATTGCCGGGATTTGGCCTGTTTGTTGTGGGCCTCAGAAGCGTGAGGTCGGTAGTGGACCTCCGGTTGGCCTGCGGCCAATCCTCAGTCGTCTCCGGCCGCTTAAGCGGCCTCCGGCTCAAGTCTACCCAGGCCCATTCAAAAGCGGCTTTCTCGACAATGTGTCGGCGAGGCCGTTTTCGTTCGCTTTTTGTTCAAAAAAGACCGTAGTGTAGGTCCTTACGGGAACGCTGGTTAGGCGTGAGGTCGCTCATAGGTGCACGGAGCCCAGGTTTCCTCGGAAAAGGAGACCGCACCATACCTGGCTGCTTAGAAAGGTCGTTTTTTCGCGTAAGCGGCCACCCACTATCGCACTGCCCGAACGCTCCACGTGAACGTCGGCGTGAGCTGGCGAGTGCGCCGACTGGGGGTCGGCGTCACTTCGAAGTACCGAATCGAGAGATCCTCTCCGAAGCGCCTAAGGGAACGGAGGATGCTGGAGGTTTCGGCATTGCTTCCGGTGTAGTAATCAATCTCGCCGCGAAGGGTCGAATCGGACAGGGTTGAGAAACGGGCACGGGCGATCGAAAAAGAACTTGGCATGGAATTGCCTCCAATGAGGGCGGCCAGTGAAAAGGGCCGCTCTCGAAATCTAGCGGAAATGGGAGCGTACTCCCATGCGGCGACGGAAAGACGGTCTTCAGCTGAACCCGCTGTTCCCGTGTTGCTCGGTGTCGGGCGCCCCGACGATCCCAAACCCAACATGGCCCGGGCTCTGGTGGAAGCTCCCGAGCCTGTGGAGGTTGTATTGGAAGTTTCAGCTAGACGGCCGTGAGTTTGGCCCTGGTGCGCCTGAAGGAGCGTCTCGATGATCTAGCAAGGACTCGGGACTAGGGGTAGCGGTAGACCAGAGAGTTGATGTTCATTCCCGCCCCGACAGAGGCGAACACGACGATATCCCCGGAGCAGAAGCCCTGGCCGTCGAGAGCATCCCGGCGCATCAGATCGAACAGCGTCGGTAGAGTGGCGACGGAACTATTACCCAGCCAAGAGATCGTCATGGGCATGATTCGCCTCGGGATCTCACGGACTTCATATAACCGGAAGAGGCGCTCAAGGATGGCCTGATTCATCTTGGCGTTCGCCTGATGCAGCAACACCTTCGCAACGTCCGTCAGGGTCAGCCCGGCCCGGTTCAAACTGTCACGAACCGCTCCCGGCACGGTCTTGATAGCGTACTCGTACAGTTTTCTGCCATACATCTTCAGGAAGAGCCGGTCATCCGGATGCCCTGGATCAAAAGACGGCCCCATCCATAGGAGCCTGGCGTGCTCGAGTGTGTCAGATCGAACGGTGTGGCTGAGAATGCCAACAGGTTCCTCCGTTTCGATCGCCTCCAACACTGCTGCTCCTGCACCATCCGCGTAGATCATGCTATCCCGGTCGTGGGGATCTGACACCCGGGATAGGGTCTCCGCTCCAACGATAAGAGCTCGGGTGGCATCCCCGGAACGCAGAAAGTAATCGGCCTGAATCACAGCCTGTAACCACCCCGGGCAGCCGAAAGGCAGGTCGTAGGCCACGCAGAAGGGATTCTTGATTCGAAGCCTCTCTTTGATCCGCGCAGCCAGCGTCGGGCAGAGGTCCAGCCGCAATCGGTCGGCTCGGACGTCCCCGAAGTTGTGAGCGACGATGACATAATCCAGGGTCTCGGGGTCGATGTCGGCATCCGACAACGCCGATGCAGCAGCTTCGGCTCCCAGGTCCGAGGCTACCAGGTCATCGGTGGCATAGCGTCGCTCCGAGATCTCCGTGATGTCCCGGAATTTGGTGATAACACGTGGGCTGTCAGACGGATCGAGCGGCTGCCCATAATCCAGGAAGAACTCGCGCTCGAGGAACTCCTCATTCTTGACCCTCCGAGTTGGGAGATGGCTCCCCGTGCCGGTGAATACCGCATATCTTCGTCGGCCCATGTTCCTCTTCTAGTGGTTGAATGCTTTTTTTTGCCCGGCCCACCTTAGGAATGGAGGACGCGGTTTGTCCAGTCCCTATCGGGGAGGGAGAATTCCCGTCTCGAACAGAGGCCCGGTGAGTGGACCGGGTACGTTTCCTTGGTGTCCACTGCCTCGTTGCATCGCTCTGTTTCCTGTCCTTCACCCGATCAGCCCCCAGCTGATCCTCGCCGGGAACGAAAACCCCACCATAGGGTGTCAACCGAATCCTCATTTTCCCTGCCTCTCCTACCCCGGCCCCTCGAAGCAAGCCGGTGTTCAGAACCATCCGCCAATTCGATCTGTCGGCGTGATTTCCCTGTCTTGTGAGAGGTTCGAATGAGAAAGAAGATCTTCGAAGTCGTGTTTTCTAGGGAGGCATGGGTCCTTCGCCGCCAGGGATGGATCCTTCGCC
>JBDHGR010000661.1:0-2469 GCA_039589815.1 Gemmatimonadota bacterium
TTCTCCGGAGCGATGGTCGGCCATCAACAACTACTGCCAGGGAATCGTCAAAATCACCGCGGTCGCCCATTGCCCCGAAACGGGACGGTTGGCCCTGGATGACCTCGAGGTCAAGCTCACCGACCGGGTGGCGTGTGTCTATTTCGAGAATCCTTCCTACCTGGGATGCATCGACGATCAGGGACAAGCCATCTCCGACATGGCTCACACAGCGGGAGCACTGAGTGTAGTAGGGGCGGATCCTATCTCCCTTGGCATCCTGACCCCACCGAGCCAGTACGGGGCGGACATCGCCTGTGGAGACATCCAACCCTTGGGCATGCACATGCAGTTCGGAGGCGGGCAGGCCGGCTACATCGCCACCCGGGACGAAGAACGCTTCGTCATGGAGTACCCCTCCCGGCTCTTCGGTATCGAGTCCACGGATGAACCTGGGGAATACGGTTTCGGAGACGTGACCTACGACCGCACATCTTTTGCCGAACGGGAGACTTCCAAGGAGTTCATCGGTACGGCAACGGCCCTTTGGGGAATCACCGCCGGAGTGTATCTGGCTCTTGCAGGACCTCAGGGAATGAAGGACGTCGGGCAGACCATTCTCCAAAACTCCCTTTACACCAGGAATAGGATCTCCGAACTGGAGGGTGCCCAGATCCGATTCACCCAAGCCCATTTCTTCAAGGAGTTCGTGGTCGATTTCGGCCCATCCGGGAAGTCGGTAGGGTATGTAAACGAGCAGTTGTTGAAAGAGGGAATCTACGGCGGTCTGGACCTCTCGGCGTCCTTCCCCGAGTTGGGAGGGGCCGCCCTTTTCTGCGTTACCGAGGTCCACAAGAAAGAGGACATCGACAGGCTGGTCGAAGCACTAAGCGACGCCCTCGAGGCCTGACTCACACCTACCATGGGCCCAAGTGGTAAGTCCCTCATAAGGAATACGAAACATGGGAATGGATCTGAATACGAAGCTCAGGAAGTTCCACCAAGCCAAGTGGGACGAACCGATCATCTTCGAGCTCAGCCAGCCCGGGGAGCGGGGCGTCCTGATGCCGACCGCCGATCCCGGGATCGAGGACGAAGTGGGGGACGGTCTGTCGACTCTCCCAATCAGCATGATCCGGAAGGATCCGCCGGCCCTCCCTGAGCTGGGGCAGATGCAGGTGCTGAAACACTTCCTCAGGTTGTCTCAGGAGAACCTGGGTGCGGACCTGAACGTGGATATCGGCCAGGGCACCTGCACCATGAAGTACAGCCCCAAGATCAACGAACAGTTCGCCACTTCACCCAAGTTTACGGAGGTGCACCCGCTCCAACCGGAAGAGTCGGTTCAGGGGATTCTCGAGATCGTTCACAACCTCGACCTCTTCCTCCGAGAGATTTCCGGGCTGGATCGGTTCAGCTTCCAACCGGGGGGAGGCTCCCACGCGATTTTGGGTATGGCCTCCATGGTCCGGGCCTACCATGAGGCAAAGGGTGAGGGCGGTCAGAGAGACGAAATCATCACCACCATCTTCTCCCATCCATCGGACTACTCGGCCGCATCGGTTCTGGGCTACAACGTCATCAACCTGTACCCCGACAGCGATGGAATGCCGGATCTGGAGGCTTTGAAAGCAGCGCTCTCGGATCGTACGGCGGCCCTTTTCATCACCAATCCGGAGGACACGGGGATCTACAACGCCCAGATCGCGGAATTCACAAATGCTGTCCACGAGGTGGGAGGTCTTTGCGGATACGACCAGGCCAACGCCAATGGGATCCTAGGAATCACCCGGGCCAAAGAAGCCCAGTTCGACCTCTGCTTCTTCAACCTTCACAAGACCTTTTCTTCACCTCACGGATGCGGCGGGCCCGGGAGTGGGGCATTGGGGGTCACGAAAGCGCTGCGGGACTTCCTCCCTGTGCCGTTGGTGGAGTTTGATGGCTCCCGGTACTTCCTCGACTACGATCTATCCAACACCATCGGGAAGATAAGAAGTTTTTACGGAGTCATGCCGGCCGTGGTCAAGGCCTATTCTTGGATCATGGCGCTGGGAGCAGAGGGCCTCGAGGAGGCGGCTAGGGTGGCGGTGCTCAACAACAACTACCTCTTCAGGAAGGTCATGGAGATCAGGGGGGCCAGCGCGCCCTACGCAGAAGGTCGTCACCGCATCGAACAGGTTCGCTACAGCTGGGAGAAGCTGTTCGAGGAGACAGGGGTCGGGACATGGGACATTACCTGCCGCCTTGCGGATTTCGGCATGCACATGTGGTCCAGCCACCACCCCTTCATCGTCCCCGAGCCCATGACTCTGGAACCTACGGAGTCGTACTCGAAAGCCGAGCTCGACGAGTACATCGCCGTCCTCAAACAGGTCTCAAACGAAGCCTATGAGAACCCGGAACTGGTGAAGACGGCCCCCCATCGCAGTGTCACCCGCCGACCAGGTCACGACACGCTGGACGATCCAGAGAAGTGGGCCGTCACCTGGC
>JBDHGR010000662.1:0-2468 GCA_039589815.1 Gemmatimonadota bacterium
TTCCCTGACGGTGGGCGAGGGTGTTAAGCCGCACCGATTGTGCGCCGGTGGCTCGCCTCCCGCCATCCCGAACAACTGCCGACATCCCCTTCGCCGGGAATCCCTGGACCGGAATCCTTGCCCCCACCATACCCACATCCCATGATTCTCTTCGGTGGCTGACTGGGCTGGACCGGGCAGGCTACTCCCAAGGGATCCTTTGTGATGGAAGACCAGGAACGCCTGACCAAGGCGCTGGCCGACCGCTATGAGATCGAGAGGGAGATCGGTAGCGGTGGGATGGCTACAGTCTATCTGGCCCAGGACTTGAAACACAACCGCCAGGTGGCCGTGAAGGTGCTGGATCCCGACCTGGCCCAATCCCTCGGTGCCGAACGTTTCCTCCGAGAGATCAAGACCGCTGCCAACCTCACCCACCCACACATCCTCCCTCTGCATGACTCCGGTGAAGCCGATGGCTTCCTGTTCTATGTGATGCCGTATGTGAAAGGGGAGTCCCTCCGAGCCCGGCTGACCAAAGAGAAGCAGCTTCCCGTCGAAGATGCCGTCCAATTCACCCGTGAACTTGCCGATGCCTTGGCTTATGCCCACGCGGAAGGCGTCATCCACCGGGATGTGAAGCCCGCAAACATCCTTCTTGAATCGGGACACGCCGTGTTGGCTGACTTTGGCGTAGCCCATGCTGTCGCTGAGGCAAGGGATGAGCGACTGACGCGGACAGGCACATCCTTGGGCACCCCTTCTTACATGAGCCCAGAACAGGCCACGGGTGAACGGGATCTGGACGGACGGACCGATCAGTACGCCTTGGGCTGCGTTTTGTACGAAATGCTGACGGGTTACCCGCCGTTCACGGGGGCACAGGTCGAGGCCGTGGTGCGGCAACATCTCACATCGGAACCGCCTTCAGTGAGCGAGGTTAGACCTTCGGTGGATGGGGAAGTGGAAAAGGTCATCAACCGGGCTCTTGCGAAAAACCCTGCCGACCGATTCAGGACGACGGGTGAGATGGCAGCGGCGCTGGCGACAACCCCGACGCCGATGCAGAAGCGGCCCAGATGGCAATCGCCGTCAATTGGGAAAGTTCTGGCGGTGGGGGGCGTGGCCGTTATCGCACTCTTGTTGTGGAAGCCTTGGGCAGGTGACGAGCCAAGTGTTGCCGCCGCCGGTACGCCGGCCTGGACAATCCTGGCGGAAGTAGACGGATCAGCGCCGGAAGACCTCCGGCAGACCGTGTGGAGTCTCCTTTCCGGTGAGATCGACGAATCGGGTATCGTCATCACTCTCTCGGACCAGCGGATCGAACCCGGATTGAGGCAGGCCCTGATGCCGGACACGACCCGGATCTCTGTGTCCGTAGCCCGTGAGCTGGCGGTTCGGGGCGACGTGGAGACCGTGTTTGCCCCCATACTCGAACAAGTTGGGAACACCTACGCCCTCAGGCTGCGTGTGCTCCATGCCGAACGTGGCGAGGTGCTTGGCACGGCGCAGGCTCGCACCGTGGATCGTGAAGGGTTGGTTTCGGCAGCAGGCGACGTGGTGGATTCCCTTGTTTCGACGCTTTCGGCTCAAGCTGGGGTCGCCCGGCGTCCGAGACCAACGGCTATCACACCCTCCCTCGAGGCATTTCAGGTGTGGAGAGCGGGCCAGGACCTTTATAACCGTTCTCAGTTTCGAGAGGCCCTCCGAGCCTACCAAAAGGCAATAAGGCTCGATCCTGACTTTGCGTCGGCGTGGCTTTGGATGGGGGTACAGTACTACGTGATCGGATTTCCAGACTCTGCTCGCTGGGCAATCGATGAGGGCCTGGAGAGACCCGAGAGACTTACCGGTCGTGGGTGGCTAGATGCCCAATGGATCGATTGGTTCTACCGACCGGGTGAAAAGGGACAGGCGCTGCACGAAATCGCTCAGAGCATGATGCGGGATTACCCTTCGGACCGATCATACGTGTACCTCGCCCTCGCGTGTGTCTTCCTCGGGCGAACGGATGAAGCGGTGAGAATATTGAAGGAGTTGGAGACCCAGTCGCCGTTCGGCCTCTCCGGGATTGACATGAACAACCTGCTCTACTGGCTCACGGGCATCGGAGAGTTTCAGGAGGCCCGGGAGCGCTGGCTTGAGATCATACGCCAAACCGGACGCAACGCCTTTGGAGCGTATCTCCCGGTATCAGCTGCAGAGTGGGACGAGGCAGAGCGCATTGCCCTGGAAGCCATAAGGAATCCCGAGAGCACGCTTGCCCACAAGGCAGACCAGTGGAGGCGTCTCGCGGCGGCCAACGCCGCTCGGGGAAGGGTTCGAGATGCCGTCCAGGCCCTCGGACGATCACTCGAACTCGAGGCAAGGCCTCAGAACAGGCTCTCGTTGTCTAGGGACCTGCTCACCTTGTTGGTCGCCAGCGGCTCAGAGCCCGAGGACCTCGGCTTTTCTCCGATCGTGTCGGATACAACACCGATGGGCCGGGA
>JBDHGR010000663.1:0-2457 GCA_039589815.1 Gemmatimonadota bacterium
TGCCCCGACGACTGAAGTCGAGCTTCACCTGATTCCAGTACGCCCAGTGGTCCATCGCCTTCGAAGTGAACTCCGTGCCCTGGTCACATTGGATCACCTCCGGTAGACCTCGCTCCCTGCCCACCTGTCCAAGCACCGTGGCCACATCTCCCCCTCGAAAAGCTTGCCGGGCCTCCAGGGCTACACACTCCCGATTGAACACATCCAACACGGCCAGCACCCGGATCGTCCCGCCCCCTGCCTGGGTGTCATGAATGAAATCCATGGCCCACCGCTCCCCCGGTCCCTTGGCCTCCGGCCTCTCCATCCTCACCACCGCACTCTTTCTCCGCCTCGGTCGCTTCCGCCTCAACATCAGCCCTTCCTCCCGATACAGGCGGTAGATCCGCTTCCGGTTCACCGGCCACCCTTCCCGCCTCGTTGTGTCGCCGATAGAACTCCGGGGGGTGAACTTCATGAATGAGATCATGAAGGACACGGTCACGTTGACGGTATGGAGTCCGGATGCACCAACAAGACTGGACACCGTTCTAAGCGTTCCCGTGGCTAATGTCTACGTCGGTGGCCGGGGGAACATCAGGAGCACGTGGAAGGTGCCTTTCGCGGCGGGTCCAAAGTATGCCGCAACAACCAATCGGATCTTCTTTACCGACGGAAAGACGTTTTCGTACCACTCGGTCTCCCATGATGGTAGCCTGGAGATGATCGTCAGGGTCGATGAAGACGCCAGGCCGATTACGAGCAGAGACATCAGAGTCTACCGGGAGGGGACGGATGCCCGGCGGCTCCCGCCGGAGGATTGCCCCTACCCAGACATATTCCCCGTTATTGACGACTTGATGATCGATTCCGAGGGCAACGTTTGGCTGCGAGGATATGCTGTCGAACCGGTCGATCGCCGGACCTAGCACGGCTTCGACCCTCAGGGCGATTATCTCGGAGCATTCGGCCTTCCCGCATCCCTTGTCCTGCTTCGGATCGAACGGGACCGCCTGCTCGCTCGTTGGCAGGACGAACTCGACGTCCAGTTCCTTCATGTTTACAGGCTTGAACGTGGACGAGGAAGGAATTGAGGAAACGGGAAGGCAATGGCCGTACCGCTCACTTCAAGGAAACAGTGGCCTCGGAAAGCCCACCGGGATCTCCTGGCTTCCGTTTCTGCCGCCTCTCCAGGGGTGAGGTGCCGGTCCGACTCTTCTCCTCCTCACAGTAGACCAGCTAGCAGGCGTAGCAGATCTTGTGATGGGTTACTGGAGCCCCTCCTCCACCGCCCTCGGGCTCCGATCACACGCTCCCCCTATTCAACTCGACCTCCGGCCGGTCTCCATCAGAACTGCGCAGGCAATCCGATGCAACCTTTCGGACCGAAGACTCGTAATAAGGAAGGACCCCTTTCGAGCCATCGACCTGGGGTCGGACAGCGCGAGCTGGGCGCGTAATCCCAGACGGAGGCTTGGTCAGCCTTCTGAACTCATGGTGCCTTCGTGAGGGAACGGGCGTCGCGCTTTCTCCCCGGAGAAGCCGGCGCCCACGCCCCCGCAGCAACCAAGCACGAGACAGATTCCTCTCGCGTGTCCACAAACCCCGGTCCCGGTTCCCGGCGGTTCGCTAGACTGTGGCAGACTGCTCTTTTGCACTGATCTAGGCGAAGGCTTATAAGGGTTCGACGCCCTCTTCAGGACTCGACCTGCTTTCAGGCTGGATCTTGAGACCCTCTCCCTCTCTGCTGATAGCTCTCAGCGAAAAACATAAATACTTCGGCGTCCTCTCCTGAGGAATGGCGGTTGACGATCGGAGCCTGGAAGTCGAGCTCGCAGAGTTCACAGGTACCCAACATTACTACCGAAACTTCACCGGACTTCTCTATACAGATGGTGTCAGCTACCTCGCCGGACAGGCCGAGTGCTATTGGCTAATTGACCTGGTCGGGAGCTATCAGCCTCAGCTCCAGGATGTTCCGTTCCAGGTGTGGCGAATCAAAGTCAATGAGGACAACTCAGCACTCGTAACGATGGTGGAAGACACGGGTCGGCCAGTGAAAGTCAGTCAAAGGATCCCTTTTACAGACTTTCCACTCAAAACCTTTTCTTTCTACTGCATCGATGGCGTGATGTTGTTGAAGGGAGAGTACTGAAAGCCGGAGAGGTGCGGGATCGAGTTCTTATCGGGGACCTCATGGTCCCCATTCGGCCAGGCTCGTCGTTATCGCAGTATTCCACCATGTTTCGACTCCTTTTGAATGCTGCTTGCTACCATAGCTTAAAGTCGTTAAGTTTTTTTCATATCCCTAACAAATGAGCCGGCCCCCCACCAGGCGCTGAAGTGCGTCTGGGGCTTTTGCCTTCCCCCTGCACGCGGACAGGGCTGGCGTCCGGAGGTGTCCGTTCTGGTTTATCTGGACGGATTCTCTCTGGGTTGGTGGGTTCGAATCCTGGAGTGGCTATGTCGTCAGCTCAT
>JBDHGR010000664.1:0-2443 GCA_039589815.1 Gemmatimonadota bacterium
TCCAGCAGATCTCCAACGTGATCGACTTCGGGATGGGTGTGCGCCAGGCCCTGAATGCGCCACGGCTTCATCACCAGCACCTTCCGGACCGGATACAATTCGAACCCGGTTTTCTTTCCGCTGATGTCGTCTCTGCGCTGGAGGCCATGGGGCATGAGATGGAAGAACGTTTTCGCGCCGGGGATGTTTACCCCTACATTGGCGACGTTCAGGCCATTATGAGGCGGACGGATGGGGTTTTGGCCGGTGCCTCGGACCACCGTCGGGGTGGGGCGGCCGTCGGGTACTGATTCAACCGAAGAGGAAAACATGAAGACCAAAGGAACCAGTCGCAGAGACTTCCTCCGGGCCTCTGCAGTGGCGGGCGGAGCCTTGGGCCTTGGCTTGGTCCCTGGAGCGCGCGAGGATCCCCAGGGGAACGCCGCATCCCTTCAGACGGGACCGGCCGAAAAGCTGAGAATCCTGGTTCTTGGTGGTACCGGATTCATCGGACCTCACACCGTTCGGTATGCCGTGGAGCGGGGGCACGAGGTCACCCTCTTCAACCGGGGCCGGAGCAACACGGAGCTTTTCCCGGATCTAGAGAAGTTGGTGGGTGACCGGAACGGGGACCTGGAGTCCCTGAGGGGCAGGAGTTGGGACGTCTGCTTCGACAACAACGCCTCCAATATCGATTGGGTCGTGTACTCCACCGAGTTCTTGAGGGATTCCGTTGCTCGGTACCACTACGTGTCGTCCCGATCGGCCTACTCGGACCTCAGCTCCATCCCCATGCATGCCAATGCCCCTACGTTTACCTATGAGACCGCGGGTGTGGAACCGGGCGCCGAGCGTCTGCCGTACGGACTTCAGAAAGCCCTGTGTGAGAGACAGGTCCAAAAGGTCTTCCCCGAGACGTCCACCATCTTCCGGCCCGGACTGATTATCGGACCTGGAGACACCACCGATCGGTTCACCTATTGGCCGGTGCGGATCCATCGAGGCGGTGAGGTGCTTTCACCGGGTGATCCCTCGGATCCAGTGCAGATCATCGACGTCCGTGACTTCACCGAGTGGATGGTACGGGTAGCGGAGGACCGTCACAATGGCGTCTTCAACTGCGTTGGGCCTGCCACGCCACGCCCCATGGCCGAACTCCTCTACGGGATTCGCGCGGTCACCACGGCGGAAACCACATTCACCTGGGTGCCTGAAGCGTTCCTCGCAGAACAGGGGATCCGGCCCTACTCCCATATGCCGGTTTGGAGGCCACCTGCACCGGGCTATGAGGGTTTCGCCCGTTTCGATCTCACACCCGAGGTGGAGCGTGGACTCACCTTCCGCCCATTGGCAGTGACAGCGAAAGAAACCCTGGACTATCACTTCGCCCGCCCCCAGGAGGAGCAGGACAACCTACGCGCGGGGGTTACTCCCGAGCGGGAGGCCGAGGTCCTGGCTGCCTGGCACGCCTCGAACGGCTAGACAACCCCTGGGGGAGGGGGGAGATCTGAGGTGAGCCATCCCCTGAACCCGATCGCCTCCCCCGTCCGTAGGGGTGGGGGAGGCATTCATTCGTCCTGGAGGGGAATACCGATGTCAGGTGGAAAAGGCTCGACTGGAAACGTGATCGCTGCGATTGCCAGCTTTTTTATCCCGGGTCTGGGCCAGTTGGTCCAGGGGCGCCTATTTGCAGCTCTCTTCTTTTTTCTCTTGGCCGGGGCCATTCATCTCTTTACTCTCGGGCTCCTGGGCTGGGTGGGGCATGTCGTCGCCGCTATCGAGGCAGCGGCCTATCGCAGGGACTGACCTGACTCGTGTGAGGCAAGGGGAGCGGGCCCCGAGGTTTTCCCCGGGGCCCGCTCTTTTTCACTTTCGGTTGTCCCCGGTTCTTTCCGGGACAGACCGGTTTCTAATCGCCGGATCTCCGAATGGTAACGTCGCCGCTCACTGTGTTGACAGAGAGATCCCGCCCTCCTCCACCGATGGTCCCTTCGACCTTGGATCCGACCCATCGGCGTTCGTTCCTGTTCCGGATGTCCATATCAAAATCGGTATCAAAGTCGCCTGAGAGGGAGCTGAATTCTACGTTCGCCGCGAAGTTCGACGGGAGCCAGAGGGTGATGTCTCCGCTCACGGTGTGGAAATCCAGATCTCCGCCGCCGAAATCGCCCATATCGATTTCGATGTCGCCGCTCACCGAGTTGGCCCACGCGCGCCCCGTGGTGACCACAGAGATCGTCCCGTCCACCGTTGTGACCGAAACGTCAGACTGAAGGCCTTCAGCCTCGATGTCGCCGGAGACCACCATGCCCTCGAACTCTACTCCGGCCGGAAGACGCACCTCGTAGTCCACCTTCACGTCCATGTCCACGTTGCGGTGCTGGCCTTCGTCTTCGTCACGGCGGTCCCGGTGGTCCGGATGACATCGGTCCTCACCATGATTCCATGATCCGTAGATGGCACA
>JBDHGR010000665.1:0-2442 GCA_039589815.1 Gemmatimonadota bacterium
AAGGGAACATCACTCACTTTCTCCTGAGCAGCTCACCGATCATGGCGTGGGAGCGGCCACCGGCAAGTGAAATGCCCGCACTTCATATCGGCATTCTCGTGCTCATGGCCGTCGCCGTCGTCCTCACACTTCTCTCGCCCTTCGTTGGGTGGGGCATAAGGAGGTGGCACCGGGTGCCAGACCAGGACCTGGTGCGGATCCCGACAGGAGCCAGGAACGCCCTCTGGCTCAGCGCGTTGTTGTGGGTGATGTCGGTATCGATCCTTCTACCCAACCTGCTTCCGCGAAAGATCAGTGTCGAAGTGCCCAGTGCCTTGGGGATCGCTCTCCTCTTCCCAATCCTGGCAGGGATCATGACACTGGGTGCCGCGGTGTACGCCGTGAGGATCTGGGCAAAACAACAGGGACGCTCCACCGTCCGAGTGCTTTATTCGGTGGCCGTAGTCGCGTTCTTCCTGTTCTTATGGCAGTTGAGCGTGTGGAATCTCCTGGGCTGGAACTACTGATCCGGGAACGGATCACCACGCCCCGCCCTCCACATGGACGGCGGGGGGCTTCTTCGCCTAACCCCCGTCACTCCGTCCTGAACGCGATGACCGGGTCCACCTTGGTGGCCCTCATGGCCGGCAACCAGGCAGACACCAGTGCTGCAACCATCAACACGCCCGCCACGCCTGCATAGGTCAGCGGGTCACTGGCCTCTATCTGGAAGAGAAGGCTGGCCATGAATCTGGACAGCGCGAAAGCTCCTCCGAGGCCCAGCACCACTCCGAAAATCGCTGGCTTCATGGCCTGAAGGACGACCCTCTTCAGGATCTGGGGTTTGCTGGCTCCAATGGCTACCCGAACCCCGATCTCAGGGGTTTGCTGAGCTACCGAGTAGGATTGGACTCCGTAAACACCTGCCAGGGCAAGAACTAGGGCCAGAGCAGCGAAGAGGCTCACCAGGACCATGATGAACCGCTGCCCACCCACCGACTGCCCCACCATTTCTTCCATGGTGGCGATGTCGGACAGAGGAATGTTCGGGTCCAGCTCGGCCACGAGGGCCCGAAGGGCCGGGACCACAGCGGTAGGTGCCCCGGCGGTGTGGACGACCAGGTCCGGGGGCCATCCTGGGGCGAAGTAGGGCAGATAGACGGCCAGGGTCGGCCCCTGGTCTATGCCGCGCTCAAGCATATCCCCAACCACCCCGATGACCTCGCCGGGCCTGTCGTTCTGGCCTGCCCATAGGGTGATTATGCGTCCCAGGGGGTCCTCCCCGGGCCAGAGAAGTTCGGCTATCTGTTCGCTGATGAGGACCGGGAAGGCGGTCTCCTCGGCGAACACCAGGTCGTCGTCGTTGAAGTCCCGGCCCCTGAGGATCGGGACACCCAGCGTTTCGAAGTACCCGGGGCTGATGAGACGCCAGGACGCCCAGGGCGTGCCCCCTTCCGGATCGGGTTGGTCGGGACGAACGAACCCGAGGCCGGTGCTACCTCCGGACAGAGGTCGGATATGCACCGCGGCGGCACTCACTACGGGGGGCATAGCCGAAACTCGCTCCAAAAGCTGTCGGCCGAATGCGGAAAACTCCTCGGGCCCGTAGGTGTCGGGAACATTCACCGAGGCGACGAGTCTGTTCTCAGATTCGAAGCCCCGCTCAGCCCCCATGAGTTCGCCGAAGCTCCGAATCAGGAGGCCCGAACCTACCAGGAGGATCAGTGACAGAGCCACCTCTGCAGCCACCAAGACCCCCCGGAGCCTTTGGTGGGCCCGGTTACCGGCGATGCTCTGGCCCCCTGCCCTCAAGGTTGATGCAGCGTCGGCCCCTGAAGCCTGGAGGGCCGGTACAAGTCCGGTGACTATGCCCGTCAAAACCCCGGCGCCCAGCGTGAAGGCCAGGATCCAACCGTTGATAGCCACATCCGAAAGACCGGAGATATCGCCTGGCGCCATAGCCGTAAGAGCATTCACCCCCCAGGAGGCCAATGCCAGTCCGAGAGCGGCGCCCAGAAGGGACACCACCAGCGACTCCGTGAGGCCTTGCCTGATGAGGCGCCCTTTGGAAGCCCCCGTAGCCGCCCGTATGGCCGTTTCCCTAACTCGCCCCGTGGCCCGGGCCAGGAAGAGGTTGGCCAGGTTCACACAGGCAATCATGAGCAGGAAGCCCACGGCACCCAGCAGAATCCACAGGGCCCGGCGGGTCTCCTCCGTGGCTATCCATTCGCTGGACGGTCCCACGGCGACCCCGATGCCGGCCAGATCCTCCGGGTATGTCTCCTCCAAGCGCTGGGCCACGCCATCCAGGTCGGCCTGGCCCCCTTCCAGGGTCATCCCCGGCCTCAACCGGCCGATGACGGCCAACTCGAAGCTGGTTCGTACCGTCTCCGCGTCCCGAATCATGGGCACGAAGACATCGGCATAGTCCAGCCATGGCCTACCCGCAGGAAGAATGCCCAC
>JBDHGR010000666.1:0-2437 GCA_039589815.1 Gemmatimonadota bacterium
CCAGGCGTTGATTGGTTTCGGGCTTGTACCGAAACCAGCGCTGACTGAGGTTTGTGTCGCCCCCGGTTCTGCCGCTCCACCACCAGGACCGTGTCCTAGGAGAAAACCCCTCGAATGTAATCTCGCATATAGGTGTTTTCGGCTTCCACCCTCTTCCGGAGGGCGTTCACCACGTCCCCAATGGATAGAATCCCCTGCATCCACCCTTGGTCGACGACGGGCAGGTGTCGGATTCGATTCTTGGTCATGATCTCCATTACGTAATCCACACTGTCGTCCAGGAGTGCCACCACCACGTCCTTGGTCATGACCTGCTCGACTTTCATGGCCGCCATGGTGGCCGGATCGGCTGCTGCAAGGCGGAGAACGTCCCGTTCCGTGAGGATTCCCTCCACCACTTTTTCCTGGGCGACGACGACGGACCCGATGTTGTGCTCAACCAGGAGCCGCAGGGCGTCCTGCAGAGGGAAGGAAGGGGGCACCGTCACGACCTCGTAACCCTTTTCGTTGAGGAGGTCCCGAATCTTCATACCAATTTTCTCCTGAGCGGTGGAAGGCAGGGAGATCATTGTACGCCGTAATGAGAAAAAGTTCCGTCCGGAAATGATTGCTCAAAGGCTGCTATCTGAAAAGGTACTTCTTTTTGAGGCGAAGTCCGGCACGGTCTGCTACCTTGCTCTCTTGATCCCCAACAAGGAGCACAGAATGACTCGCCTGGCCGGAATCGTCTTAAGGATCGGTTCGTGTCTCGCCCTCCTCTTCGCCATGGGGCAGCTCGCTTCTTCCTCGGATCTGCAAGCCCAGGGGCACACACTGGTAGCCCCTGACGGAGCCGTGGATTGGAACCGGTACTACACCTCGGGGGAGACCGAACAGATTCTCCGGGAGTTCCATGACCTCTATCCTGGGCTCACCGAGCTCTACAGCATTGGCGAGAGCCTTGAAGGGAGGAAGCTGTGGGTCATGGAGGTAACCTCGGAAATCACCGGACCGGCCTCGGAAAAACCTGCGCTCTATCTGGACGGCGGTATCCACTCCGGTGAGCTGACGGGGTCGCAGGTGGCGCTCTATGCCTTGGGCCAGCTCCTCACCCGTTACGGAAAGGACTCCGGGGTGACCGATGTCCTTGATACCTACGCCTTTTACATCCGGCCAAAGTTCAACCCCGACGGTTCGGACCTGTCCCTCCTCCATGATCAGAGTCTCCGCAGTACAGTGAGGCCCTGGGACGAAGACGAGGACGGCGAAGCCGATGAGGATCCTCCCGAGGACCTGGACGGTGATGGCTGGATCACCCAAATGAGGATCCCCGATCCAGAGGGGGATTGGTACGCGCACCCCCTGGATACCCGGTTGATGTTGAGGGCCGGCGGTGGTCGGGGTCAGGCCCCTGCCGCCCCGGAGTTGCCGGCCGATGCCGTGCGCTACCGGGTGATGGCGGAGGGTCTGGACAACGACGGGGATGGCCGGACCAATGAGGACGGAATCGGCGGCATCGATATGAACCGGAACTTCCCCCGGAACTGGGAGCGGGTTCATCTGCAGAGCGGTGCTGGGCCATTCCCACTGTCAGAACCCGAGACCTACGCCACGGTGGAGTTCCTGCAGGGCCACCCGAACGTGACTGGCATCGTTCACGGGCACACCTCAGGAGGTTTCGTCTACCGTCTTCCTTCGGCGTCTGCGCCGTCCCTTTTCCCCGAGAATGACCTGGCCCTCATCGAGCACCTCGGGATTCCATATACCGAGACCACCGGTCGGCCTGTCCGGCCCAGCGCGACACACCCGACCCAGCACCGGTACGGAACGCTCATCAGCTGGGCTTACTGGGATCAAGGAGTAGTGGGGTGGGTTCCGGAGTATTCGCCCGGTCCGCAGGCCTGGGTGACGGACTACAACGGCGACGGAGAGGTCGACGAGATCGAGCAGATGAGGTTTAATGACGAGGAGCTCGGAGGTCGGTACTTCTCGCCCTGGAACCCCTTCCGCCACCCCGACCTGGGCGAGGTGGAGGTCGGAGGGTGGCATCGGAAGTTCTGGGGCCAGAACCCCCCTTCCGAGTTTCTGGAGGAAGAGTGCGCTGCCCAACTACCCTGGATCATTTATCTGATCCAGCAGGCTCCCCGATTGGCTCTGGAGCCACCGACGGTAACCTCCATGGGGGATGGGCGGTTCCGGATCAGGGCAACGGTGGAAAATGATGGGTTTCTTCCAACGAGCCTCACGGGACGGGGTGCCGTGGGCCAGGAGACGCCCTCCGGGCAGATAAGGAACCCCGTGGTCCGCCCGCCGGCTCTCCTGCTGGGCCTGGAGGGGGCCGAGCTCGTGGAGGGGAGCCGGAGAGTCGAGTTGCCCCACCTTCGGGGGACAGGTCCATTCCTGAGGGAGGTGGGGCCGCCGGCTGAAACGGTGGAATGGATCGTTCGGGCCGAAGGAT
>JBDHGR010000667.1:0-2431 GCA_039589815.1 Gemmatimonadota bacterium
TCTGCGTCATGGCCACCCCCACCAACAGCCCACCATTGCTTCCACCCATGATCCCGAGGTGTTCAGAGGAGGTGATTCCTCGGGTAACCAGGTCTTCTCCTACCGCGATGAAGTCATCGTAGGCCCGTTGGCGGTTCTCTTTCAGCGCTGCTTTCCACCACGCCGGCCCGAACTCCCCGCCTCCTCGAATGTTGGCCAGGACGTATGCGCCGCCGTCCTCCACCCACGCCTTCCCCTGGACTCCCAGATAAGCCGGTGTGGATGAAATCTGGAAGCCACCATAAGCATGAAGGAGCGTGGGGTTGGTCCCGTCCAGGGGAGCATCTTCAGCCCTCACCACAAAATAGGGGACCTGAGTCCCGTCAGCCGACGTGGCATGGTGCTGTTCCACCACCAACCCCTCGGCGGAGTACTGGTCCGGTAGGGTTCGGACCTGGTGCACGGAACCGTCCTCCTCTGCCAGGAAGAGGGTCGTGGGCTTTGTGAAGGAGTCGAACGTGAAGAAGAAACGGTTGTGGTGCACCGACGAAGACGCGATGCCGACAGCCCCCATGGAGGGCGTTTCGATGACCTCGCTGGCCCAACCACCTCCCTCCCGCCAGTAACGGAAGAGCTGCCCCTGAACATCGGTGAGTTGGTTCACCAGCAGGTAATCTTTTGTAGCTGAGATGCCGTTTATGGTGGACCGCTCGCCAGGAGCCACAACCAGCTCGATCTCCCGTTCGCCGGCCAGGTACTGATCAAAACCCGCGCTCACCACCGAACCTTGGCTGAAGGTCTGGCCACCCACGTCCCAATCGGACACGAGTTGTAGAACGAGCTGGTCACCCACCACCGCCAGCTGGGCGTCGGCCGGGATGTCCACCTTCACCAAGTCCCCATCTTCCAGGAACTGGTATTCGGTCTCAAAGATGGTGATGAGACGGGCGACCACCGTAAGGGGTCCGTCGGCGGTTTCCTGGGTGGCCACGAAAACGCCCATGTCGTTCTCGCCGGCTTCGAAAATGATCGGCGCGTCTTCCAGGGACATACCCCGCTCCCAGCGGCGGGCCGCTCTGGAGTAACCGGAGGCCGTCACGTAGTCCTCGTTCAGGTTGTGGCTCACCAGGAGGGTGTTCCGGTCTACCCAGGCTATGGAATTCTTGGAAACGGGCACCGTGAATCCACCGTCGACGAACTCCAGGGCTTCCAGGTCGAACTCCCGGACCTCAACCGCATCGGACCCACCCGGTGAGAGCGAGACCAGGCAGATCAGCTCTTCCGGGAGAAGGCAGTTCATTCCCCGAAACGCCCATGGGGTCCCCTCCTCTGCCACCAAGGCGTCCACGTCCAGTACAGTCTCCCATTCAGGGTCGCCACCCAGGTAGGACTCCCAAGTCGTGCGGCGGTAAAGACCCCGTGGGTGATCCCCATCGGTCCAGAAATTGTATAGCATATCTCCCTGTATACCCGGGTACGCGATCCGGGCAGTGGAGGTCAGGATGGAGAGGGTGTTGTCGAACAATCCTTGATACGCAGGAGAGGCCTGCAGCTCAGCCCGGGTGATTTCGTTCTGGGCAATGGCCCAGTCCAGGGCTCGTTCGCCCTCGACCTCTTCCAACCAGAGAAATGGGTCCTCGGCCTCCTGTTCCGGCGGAGCTGCGCAGGATAGGGGAACGAGAACCGCCGCACTGGTGAGAAGGACCTGCAGACGAACGGCTCGGCTCCGGGTCCCGGACCGGAAGAACGGCAGGTTACGCATGGAGACCTCCTGAGGGTTGGTGTCTGGACCCCGTGAAGATAGGACCGGGCCCGGTGCAGCGCACCGAAAAGGTGTGATCGTTCCTATGGGTCCGGGGGCGGGCCCCGGCGTGAGATGAAAGGCCCCTTCCCGCCTCAGCTCCCCGGGATTGTCTCGTCCTCCCGAACCTTGGGCGCGATGGCAAACCCGGTAAACCCATAGAGCCAGGCGAAGAACACTCCGGTATAACAGAGGAACGCGAAGGGAGCGTATTCCGTCGTGGGCACGCCCAGCGTCCCGGCCATATAGACGCCGGCTATGCTCCACGGTACGATCGGAACGATGACGGTCCCTGAATCTTCCAAGGTTCTGGAGAGGTTCTTTGCGGCCAACCCCTTCTTCTTGAAGGCTGGGGCGAAAAGCTCCCCTGGGATGAGGAGGGTGAGGAAAGAGCTCCCCGTCATGACTGCCACGGCGATGCTGGACGCCGACGTGGCCGCGATGAGGCGCCCGGTGGTGTTGGCGAACCGGGTCATGTGCTGGAGTAGCACGTCCAGCATCCCCGCCTTCTGGGTAATGCCGGCGAAGGCGAAGGCGCAGAGGGCGATGAGAGTGACGTCCATCATGTTCGACATCCCTCCCTTGGTGAGGAGGGTGTCCACCAGGGCGAGGCCGGTTGCTGACGTGTGCCCGTGAACCATGGCGTCAACG
>JBDHGR010000668.1:0-4532 GCA_039589815.1 Gemmatimonadota bacterium
CGCCGCATCGCCCCGGGCGAAACCCAAGAGTGATCGCGTGATGTTCCCGATACGATCCGTGCCTTCCCTGGCCAACGCGAGCATTCGGTCCACGCGGTCGGGGTCGTCGGGGTGATCGGTGGCCAGGTCCAGAGCACGGATTACACCGTCAAGCGGGTTGTTGACAGAGTGGACGACGCCTGCAGCGATCTCTCCGGCCACGGCGAGACGTTGCGCACGTTGGAGGCGTTCCTGAAACTGGAGCCGCTCGGTCACATCAAGAGCACGCTCCACCACGGCCCGTTTTCCATCGCGTCCGAGGATGGGCATCCACGTGAGGTCATAAGAGGATCCCGACGGAGCGTGATACCGACGTTGAACCACCGAACCGGTGGATAGAACCGTGGGGGCGGGGCAATCCCAGCACGGTCTCTCTTGATTCATCACGTCATTGCAGGAAGACCCACACAGGGAGCCGTGTCGGTCGGAAGCAACCCTGTTCGCGTATTCCACGCGACCCGTTTCGGACACCACGAAGATGCTCGACTCCATCTGGTCCAGGACGCGTTCCATGTACGCTCGTAGCTCGTCGCTTTCGGAGATCCGTCCTTTGATCTGCCCCGCCATGTTGTTGAAGGCGTGGCCGAGGTCGGCGATTTCGCGGGATCCCCGTGCAGGCGCCTGGGAGGCTAGATCTCCTTTCCCCAGTTTCTCCGCCGCGTCCCTGAGGGCTAGAAGGGGACGAGTGATGAGGTTGGCCAGGAAGAAGATGCCGAGAGTCCCCACTGCCATCGCGAGACCGGTAGTGATTAGCACGTTCCTCACTGCGTTGGCGATGGCTGTACCGACCCAGGCCATGGACATACCGAGGTGGAGTGTGCCCTGGACGCCCTCACTGATGGGAAAACCAAGATCCCTCACTAGGCCACGCTCTGTGCGGAGCGTGACTGGCTGGCTGGTTTGAGCGATCTGAAGCAGACCATGGGGAAAACCGCCCACGGGGAAAGAGTGATCCCTCACGGTTCTGGTAGGGTCGGTGATGAACGCGTACACCACGTCGGAGTGGGACTCACCGGCACGTGTCAGGAGGCCACGAATCGCGAACCTGTCCCCATAAGCAAGGGGGTCAACGAGCTCATCGGCTATGACCTGGGCCAAGGCCAATCCGTTTCGGTCTACGCTGGCACCGAGCGTGCGGGTCATGTTGCGTTTGACCAGAGTCGTGGAGAGAGCACCTCCCGCGACCATCAGCAGGCAAAAAGAGAAGATGATCTTGCTGCGAAGGCGTCGAAACATTCAGCGCGCCCCGGTACCTGTGATCAGCGAAATGGAGCTCAAATCACGCCAACTCCGAGCGATGGCCTCGTACCCGGCGAGGGTCCCGGCCGTGGGCTGGACGAACTTGTCGGTGCCAAGTTCGAAGAGCACCTCCCTTCCCGCTGGATCCCCGTGCATCGCCAAAAAAGCAGAGGTGAGCCGTGCCCGGAGCTCCAACTGTATGCCGGGCCCAACCGCCACCGGGTTGATCGGAAAATCCTCTGACTGGTCGATGATAACCAGGTGGTCCTCCAGGGTCGGATCTCTTCTCACCAGCTCGTCCCATACGAGACTGTCCACGGAACCGGCGTCTGCGATCCCGTCAAGGACCGCCTCGATGGAGTTGTCGTGACTGTAGGTGAACAGGAACCTGGAGAAGAAGGATTGGGGATGTAGACCTGCCTCGTGGAGTTTGGCAACTACATAACGAAAACCGGTGTTTGAGAGAGGGTCTGTAAAGGCGAAAACGGTTCCTTCGAGGTCCCCGAACGAAGTCAACCCTCTGTCGCGACGCGTGATGACGAACGAGCGGTAGGTTTCTTTCCCGCCGATCACAGGGATAGCAATGGCTTCGAACCCTAGCCCGTCCTGTCCTGCTGCGAATGCCCCCGTACAGATCAACCCGGCATCGGCACTCCCGGTACGCAGCAGCTCGTTGATCTCCGTGTAGGTGCGGCGGCGGACAATCTCCACGGGTCGTTCCAGCTTTGCCGCCAAATACGCACCTAGTCGGGCAAAAGTGAGAGTGCTCCGCTCGGGAGACAGGACGGATGTATAAGCGAAACGAACGGGCGCATCGACTGAGCCTNNATCACGGCATCCGAGACCGAGTCCAGGCGAACCTCGATCTCGTCCTCCGCCCGATACCGACAACCAAAAGCGGTCGCCGCCACGAGGAGGATGACCGCCAGCAAGGGATAAGGCCCCGCCGCTCTTGCCTCTGGAAATAGCTGGGACACCGTGGCCTCCGATTGTGCTGCGATCAGGCACTCACCACACGCCAGGACCACCCGCAACCTGGTTCCCGTACCGTATCGCCCAATTCGAGCAATATCAATGTTTGTTGGTGCATGGTTCGGGACTGAGAACCGATCCCCCATCCATGGCCTCCACGAGGTTACTCACCTCGGTCCCCCTCTCGGCCCCAGGGCAGAAACAAGGGAAGGGGCCGCTCCCAAAGGGAACGACCCCCAAACTCAATCCCGGCCCAAAGGCTCTCTCGAGCCTAGGGGCCCTGGTCTCTAGGAATCCGGCTCCCCGCCAAGCGCTCCTACGGCGGAGAATCCCGCGCCGTGGATGTCTTCTGCAGCGGCCTCGGCCCAGACCTTGGTCTCGGCCATGTGACAGCCGGAGCTGAGACAGGTGAACTCGGTGGTCAGGTACCCATTGGCTAGTTTTCCGTCCCCGGTGAAGGGCTCGGCAGAGGCGGATGTGTTGATCCGCCAGAGGTGCGTGCTGGTGTCGCCGAGATAAGTTCCCAGAGCCACTGCGCTTTTCGTCATCTTCGGCATGTGACAGGACTCGCAAGTCGAGTTGCCATGTTCATCCGCCAAAGCATTGGCCTGCAAGGAGGCCCGGGCATCGGTGTGACAACCCTCGCAGTCCACCCTCACACCCTGGATCAGCATGGGGCCGTTGCCTCCCAGGTGCGAAGGGGTATCATCCTGATCCACCTCGTGGCGAAGTCGAGTGGCCTTATGGGGATCATGGCAGGTGATGCAGGTCAGTTGGTTGTGGGACGAATTCTGCATTTCGTTGTACTGCTCGTGATGCCGGATGAATCCGCCGCTCGCCGGGATTGAACTATTGATCCCTCCCCGGTTGTGGCACCCGCCGCAGGATTCGCTCCGGGTGTCCACCGACATGGGGACCACATCCGGATTCTGAATGTGAGCCGCCGCTGGTCCGTGACATGCTTCACACCCGATGCCGGTTTCAGTCCAGGTGCCGATAAGACCCGGCCGGCCGTCCTGATGGCCCTCCGGTGAATAACCCGTGGTATGGCAGCGGCCGCAGTCGTAGGCCTTCAGCTCGTCCTTGTGGTAGTCGGACCAGGTTCCGGTTGCAAGGTTCCACTGGTTGCGACCCCCGGCCGTGATAATGTAACCGTCCAAACCGATGAACCGTGCCTTCCACCCATAACCACCGATGACATACGAGATGTCATCCCAACCATAGCCATCCGGGGGCGAGGGGACGGTTGAGAACGGGTAGGTCGGCGGCTGTCCGTTCACCACTTTGTTGAGCTTATAAGGATGTCCGGACTGAACGAAATCAGTGTAATAGTCCTCGTGGCAGGCCTGGCATTGGCCCGATCCCACGAAGGCAGTAGTCAGCGGAGTGTCGAAACCGTGAACAAGAGCGGCCCCCGCTTCGGCCCACTCCTTGTTCTCGCCCTCGTGGCAATTCAAACAAGCGAACTCGGTAGTGATGTACGGATTCGTCGTCTTGCCATCCGGAGAGAAGGGCTCCGCGTCGGCAGACGGGTTGATCCTTATCAGGTGGGAGCGGACATCGCCTTCATACTCACTGACCTTGAGGGCACTCTTTGCCGCGAACGGCATGTGGCAATCAATGCACTCCACATCTTTATGGTCATCGAAGATCGGCGAATCGCTGAAGGACGCGGTGGCCTCGGCATGACAGGACTCGCATTCGGTCCGCATGGGGTTTATTCCTTCCAAGTCACTGTAGCGCACGCCTGCATGCGGATCGTGGCAGCCAACGCAGTTCAGGTCCTTGTGTGGGGAATTCAGGTGCTCGTTGCCCTCCTCGTGATGCCTTGTGAATCCGCCACTCGCGGCAATCGTGGTGTTGAACCCTCCTCGGTTATGGCACTTGCCGCAGGACTCGGGACGCGTGTCGATCGTCAAGCGGACCACACCCGGGTTCAGTGCGTGGAGGCTCCCCGGCCCATGGCATTCCTCGCACTGGATACCAGGCGCCGCCCAGGTGCCGATTAGACCTTCCAATCCGTCCTGGTTCCCCACAGGGCTATACCCCGTGGTGTGGCAACTGCCGCAGTCGTAGACTTTCCGTTCGTCCTTGTGGTAATCCACCCACCCCTCGGTGCCAAGGTTATACTGGTTCTGGCCCCCCTCTGTGATGATATACCCGTCCAGGCCAATGAAGCGGGCCTTCCATCCGAAACCACCTATCACATAGCTGATATCCGACCAGCTGTAGCCATTCGGAGGAGAAGGGACCTCTGAGAACTGGTAGTAGGGGGCGACCCC
>JBDHGR010000669.1:0-2404 GCA_039589815.1 Gemmatimonadota bacterium
CGGAGTCCGGATGGCTCGGCCCGGGATGAAGGAGATGGAGATCTCGGCAGAGGTTGAGAGGATTGCCATGGCTGCCGGAGGTTCCGTGGCGTTCCCGGTCATCGCCACCATCAACGGCCAAACCCTACACAACCACTTCCATGGGAACACCCTATCGAGGGGGGACCTGTTTCTCCTGGATACCGGCGCTCAAACCCCCACGGGTTACGCTGGAGATCTCACCACCACGTTCCCGGTGAGCTCAACGTTCAGTGATCGACAAAAGACGATTTACGAGATCATGCTCTCGGCTTACGACGCCTCCGTTTCGGCGCTGGCCCCCGGGACCCCCAACCGTGACGTCCACTTTACTGCGTGCCGAACCATCTTCGAGGGGATGAAGAGCTTGGGTATCATGAGAGGCGACACGGAAGAAGCCCTTGCTGCCGGCGCTCACGCCATGGTCATGCCTCACGGGATCGGGCACATGATGGGCATGGACGTGCACGACATGGAAAACCTGGGGGAATCCTACGTCGGATACGCCGGGGAAGAGAGAAGCGAACAATTCGGGCTGAAGTCCCTGCGCTTGACCCGGCCTCTGGAACCGGGCTTCGTCATAACGATCGAACCGGGGATCTACTTCATACCGCAACTCATTGACGTATGGAAGGGAGAAGGGCGCCTCGCCGACTTCATCGATTACGACGAGTTGAACAAGTGGAGGGATTTTGGTGGCGTCCGGAACGAAGAGGATTATCTCATCACGGTCGACGGTGCCCGAAGGTTGGGCCCTCGAAAACCGCAGACGGTGGCAGAGCTGGAGGCACTCCGACAATCATGAGTCGCAGGGCCCCCGGAGATCATCTGTTCCTTCTGTTGATCGCCCTCCTATTTCATGGGTGTGGGGGGGACAGCGAGATCTCGGGACCAGAAGGAAGCTCCGAGGTCTCACTGTCCCTGACCGGTCTGAAGCCCCTTGCCGGTGGACTTCACTACCAGGCCTGGCTCGTCGCGGGTACGCCATCGGAGCCGTGGGGCTCCCCGGTGGTATTGTTCAACGTCAACGAGGAAGGGCAGCTGGTGGACCCGGTGGCAGACACGGTTCTGGCCGGTCCGTTTCCAGCCGACCTGGATCCCGGCGCTGTTCAGGGAATCGGCATCTCCCTGGAAGCTTCCGACACTCTCCTGGCTTACTCCTCCTTCACTTTCATTCTGGGCGGGGACCTGGTTCAGGGTACAGCTGTTCTGTCCACGGAACACTGGATCGCCTACAACCAGTCTCTTTCTGGGGCAGGGGGACGGTTCGTTCTGGCCACACCAACCGACGAAGACCAGGAGAACGAGCTTGGGGGGATCTGGTTCATGGATCCGGCCTCGATCCCCGTGGCTCCGGGCCTCGAGCTTCCCGATGCTCCCCGGGGATGGGTCTATGAGAGTTGGGTCTCTCTCGAGGGCCTGGAGCTCTCCGCGGGAAGGTTCGTCGTCGCGAATGAGCCTGATTCCTCAGCCATCTACAGCGGTGCGTTGGCAGGCCCACTCTTTCCAGGAGAAGATTTCCTGGCCAACCCACCTGCAGGCCTCACCTTCCCCCCGAACCTTTCCGGCGCAGTCGTCACCATCACCATGGAGCCCTGGGGGGAGTTGGACCTGGAGCCCGGCATCCCCTTTTTCCTGCGCATCTTGGAAGCACAGGTCCCGGCGGATGCCACCGCACTTACCCCCTACGATCTCGTTCCCTTGGCAGGCCAGCTTCCAACGGGAACGGCCACGATCCAGGGATCCTAGCTGGGATCCCGTCCGCCGCCGCTACCACCTCCGCCTCCCCGGGCCAGGTTCTTGAAGTACTCTTCCACCATCTTCCGGAACCCGGCTGGGACGTCATCCGTGCCAGACAGGGCCGCACGCCCTGCACTTTCCCCTTCGACCTCCCGGCGCAACATGAACTCCACACGCTTCAGGTTTTCTCGGATTTGTTCCTGGAGCATCGCAATCTGAGGCAGGTCTCCGTAAACCCTCGGGTCCTGCAGAGATTCGAAGGCTTCGATGGCCTCTTCAAGCTCCGGAACCTCCTGGCCAGCTTGACTCAACCTCTCCTGTAACTGCCGGGCCTCGGCCAGGCGTTGGGCAAATTCCCGCGTGTATTGCTGAATCTCCTCGTCGGTGAAGGGCACAGGGTTCCCCCTGGTGACGCCCCCATAAGGGGAGCCCAGGGTCATCCGGTTCCCGGCCTGCTCTTCCTCCGTCGGCTCTCCCTGCTGGCCTCCCCCCTCCCCGGCCTGTTGCCCGGTGCGCTCCCCACCTCGACCCTGCTGACCCTGCTGACCCTGTTGACCTTGCTGGCCTTGCTGGCCTTGCTGGCCTTGCTGGCCCTGTTGACCTTGCTGGCCCTGCTCTCCTTGTTGACCTTGCTGGCCCTGCTCTC
>JBDHGR010000670.1:0-2398 GCA_039589815.1 Gemmatimonadota bacterium
ATGCCGGACCCATCACCGGGCGGTCCACGAGGGTGGCGTGACCGTCTGCATCGACCGAACCCAACAGGTCGTGTTCTTCACACCCAGAGGCAAAGCACTCTTCGCGGCACCGCCGGTGGGTGAAAGGCCAACATTGGGGCTGACGTCCGGGACCCTGGACGTGGGGGAGTCCAGGAACGGCCACCCCGCCGCCCATCTCGCCGGCGCCCCTCGCTGGAACCGCGACGCCGACATCCCCTGGGCCCTTGAAGCCCGGGCCTGGGAAGCCCTCGACCCGGGGTGAGGAGTCGGCCCCGGAGAATCCCCGCTGCGACTCTCGGCCGCCGGGGCCGAACGGACACGGCGGTCGTAGCGAAGCGGAGGAGCGAGGGGGACTCCAGGGGCCGGCGCGTCCCTGGGCCCACCCTTCCGGGGCCCGATCAGGCGCTCCAGGTCCGGTTGAATCGTGGCCTCGATCCGGGCTGAGGGGAACCGCTCATTCCGGTTAGGTTGTAGCCTCGACCCGGGCTGAGGGGACTGCCGGTGCCGGGCAGGCAGTGCCCTGGCCTCGGGGTGAGGTAGGCTCCAACCGGGCAGGGGCCTCGACCCGGGCTGAGGGCGGGGTCCGTATCGGGCGGCCTCCCCAGCCAGGGGGGTCCTTCTACGCTTCCGGATCAGCAGGGGTGCCGAGACGGGGTGGGGGAAGACCCACTCCGCCCTAGGTCTTAGGTGGACGCTTTGGTCATATCCGCCTTGGACCCTGGCCTCGGGTCAATCTCGTCCCGCTCCTCCATTGACCTGCTTCCTCGCCGGTTCCTACCTTCCGACCGCCCTGAATAATCAGGGTCGGACTGAAGCAACGGTCCACTGATTCCGTACGTCTTACCAAGGGCCGTCCTGCTACCGGCCGGCCCCGAAAAACACGACCACATTTGGCCCGGCGGGACAGCATGGCGCTTTCCAGGCAGGCTCTCGGTTTTCTTACCTTCGTGATCATCGTCGGCGGCCTGGGAACAGGCATGTATTTCCGTCTCCGACCCGACCCGGACGAATCAGACCCGGGTGAATCCTCGGAGGACCCGGCGGTCCTTCCCGAAGCCGCATCGCAGCAATTTGCCACCGATGTCCCCCAGCCCGTGGTGGGGGCGGAGGTAGTGAGGGATACCCTCTGGATCACGGTGTCGGCCGCAGGTCAGGCTGAAGCCATCCGTCGAACCGCCGTCAACTCTCGGGTGGACGGGATCGTCAAGGAGATCCTGGTCCAGGAGAACCGGGGCGTGCCGGCGGGAGGTCCCCTCCTTCAGGTGGACACCACCGAATACGCGCTGGCCTTGGCCAGAGCCCGGGCCGACCACGTCAGCGCCCAGGCTCGGTACGAGGAGATGATCTTCTTCGACGACGAGATCACCGATCCCCAGGTTCGGGCGGAGCGGGCGCGGTTGAGTAGGGCCCGTAGCGGGTTGGCTCAGGCAGAGGTGACCCTCGAGGAGGCGACCCTGAACCTGGAGCAGACCTCTGTGATGGCGCCCTTTCCTGGAAGGGTGGCCGACCTGCGGGTGGTGGAGGGGCAGCATGTGAGCCCGGGGACCGAGCTCATGACCATAGTTGAGTTGGATCCCATCAAGGTGGAGGTCCAGGTCCTGGAGAAGGAGATCGGTTATCTGACCGAGGGCCGCCGCGCCACCGTGACCTTCGCCGCCTTCCCGGGTGAGACCTTCAACGGCCGGGTCTCCACCATCAATCCTGTGGTGGATCCTGAGTTTAGGACGGCCCGCGTCACCCTGTTGCTCTCGAATCCTCGGGGGAGGATCAAGCCCGGAATGTATGCCCGGGTGTCGTTGGAGGCCCAGTTTTACCCGGATCGGATTCTCGTTCCCCGGAGCGCCATACTAGAGAAGTCCCGGAGGGAGATGCTTTTCGTCTTCGAGGATGGAAGGGCGAAGTGGCGCTACGTCACCACCGGGAGAATAGGGGACGAGTTGGTGGAGATCATCCCCAACGAGGACACCTCCATGGTGGAGCCGGGGGAGATCGTTCTGGTGGACAACCACTTCTATATCCAGCACGACGCCACGGTCCAACTGGTGGAAGCCATACCGGGCGGATCTCTTGGAGGGATCCGATGAGGGGTTGGAGGGGATCGGGGGCTACTCTGGTGGGTGCCCTCGTCACCCTCTTTCTTTTGGGCTCGGCCATTGCACCGGCACCAGGCTTTGGTCAGGGGGGCCCGGTCCTGACCCTGGACGAGGCGCTAACCCGGGCCGTGGTCCACAATCCCGCCTACCGCAGAGCCCTGAACGACCTAGAGCTGAACGACATTGAACGGCAGCAGGCCTGGGGAGCGTTCCTCCCGACGTTCCGGGTATCGTGGGGCACGGGCGTGAGCCTCAATCGGCAGCTGATTTCCACGGACGTCTTC
>JBDHGR010000671.1:0-2395 GCA_039589815.1 Gemmatimonadota bacterium
CGTAACGCCCGTATCTGGACTCCTCCCGAAAAGCAAGAGATAGAGTTGGAGCGGGACGGCTGAAGGTCGACTGCATTCGTATCTTCGGCCCTTGTATTGGAGCGTTCGCACTCCTGGCCAGGATGGGGATTCGCGCGTGGGGGTCCAATCGGTTCCACGACCCCGAACGGTCACGGGCGTTATCGGGACGCCCCCACGCCGGTCCGACCGGTAGGCCATCCCTATGTGCACACAGCTGAACGGGAGGATTCAGACGGCGTTCTCCTTTTCGGCAGGATGCCGTTGGAAGGGGCGTTGATCTCGCCACACGCGCCAGGCAATGCTGGCGATGCGGTTGGCGAGGGCGACGGTAGCGATGTTATGGCCACGAGCCTGGGCGGTACGGAGGGCCCAGGTCTGGAGGGAGTCGGGCTCACGGGTGCGGTGGGCCGCCAGGAGGGCGGAGCGGGCGCCGTGAATGAGGAGCATCCTGAGGTAGCGGTTACCCCTTTTCGAGATCGGTCCCAGACGGCGGGCGGCTCCCGTGGAGGACTCTCGAGGTGTGAGGCCGAAGTAGTTGGCAAAGCTGCGGCCAGAGGGAAACCGCTGGACGTCACCGACCGTGGCAACGAGAGCCGTGGCTGAGAGGATTCCGATGCCCGGGACGGTCATGAGGAACCGGACGGAAGGGATGAGGGGAGCAAGGCGCTCGAGCTGGCTTTTGAGATCGTCGGCCTTGGCCTGGAGCTCCTGGATCTCAAAGAGGGCCTGGGTGAGAGCGGTCTTGAGATAGGTGGGGAGCTTGTCGTCGTCCAGCGCGACATGGGCCTTGGCCAGGAAGGCACGTGGGCCTTGAGGCACGGGCAGGCCGAACTCGCCCAGGAGGCCACGAACCGTATTAATGCGTGCGGTCCGGGTGGCCAGATAGCCAGAGCGCAGACGGTGTAGGGCGTTGATGGCTTGCTGATCGAGGGATTTGACGGGGACCGGGGCGATGTCCTCGTTACGAGCGGCCTCGAGGAGGGCCTTGGCGTCGGCTCGATCGGTCTTGTTTCCCTGGCGGTAGCGGGCCACATGGGCAGGCGGAAGCAGGGAGACGCGGTGGCCGAGGCCCTGGAGCTCGCGTCCCCAGTGGTGAGCGGAGCCACAGGCCTCCATAAGAACGTGGGCAGGGGGATGATGGAGGAAGAAAGTGCGGAAGCGTCGACGCGAGAGACGATGCTGCTCGTCCACCCGACCGGGAGCATGGGACACGGAAACTTGAAACACGGACTTTGCGAGATCCACGGCGACCTGGGTAGTATTCATGAGGACTCCTCCCCCGTATGTGGCCTTCGGGGCCGTTGACGATAGTCCTGGCACGGTGGTGCCGGTTGGGGGAGGAGTCCATCCCATCCGTTCCCGCTCGGGCCCTCAGGTTCCGCTTTTGCTCTGAACTTGTGAGGCAGTATCCTGAACACCACGGGCCCGGCCCTCCGGGACCTCGCCGGGCGGTGATCGCATGCTAGGGGCGATCAGATAGGTGCCCGCCTCCGGCCGGGAACCGAATGGGTCGTTACGTGAAGGACCGGTGGGCAGCGGAATCGAAAAGGCCGCTGAGATTTGGGCCCGAGAGTTAGAGAGGGAGAAGGGCTGTTGGAGACTATCCTCGTCCAAACGATTGGCGTAGTCGTCTTCACCCTAGGCACGATTATCCTGGGCCGCAGGATTAGGCGAGTGAGTCGAAAGACCGAAGCACAACGCGCCAGCCGAATCAGCCATCTCTTGTTTTGGGGGTGTCTACTCGGGCCCGGTCTCATCGGGCTCGTCCATCCTGGCTTACGGCACTATGATGAGTTGCTCGGATTTCCTTCACTTCCTCTCCGATCGCTGACCTTTGCTCTAGGCCTCCTTGTCCTGCTGCCTGGGATAGGATTGATGATCGCATCGAATCGGGCCTTGTCGCGGTTTGGTCGAGGATCCGCAGCATTCTTTCTGACAGAGGAAATCGTTCTTCGGGGTGTCTATCTCCGAACCAGGAATCCCATGTCCCTCGGCTTCTACATGGCGTGCGTGGGCGTCGGGATCCTCACTGGTTCTTTGGCAGTGACGCTGGGGGCACTATTCGTCATCACGCCCGTGCACATGTTCAACCTCAAATACTTCGAAGAACGAGAACTCGAACTCCGGTTTGGGCAACCTTACCGCACCTATCGAAGTCACACGCCGTTTCTTTTCCCTCGATTGGTCCGGGGAAAGGAGGTCAGGGATAAATGACCTAAAAAGAGGGGCTTTCCCGGTCGTTCTGGATCGATCCTTCAGCGTAACGCCCCCTCTGAAAAAGAGGAGCGCAAGGGGCCGAGGGATCCCCGGCGTCTGAACGAACGCCATCCAGACACGATCGAGAGGGGAACCGCCGGGGCCATGGACTTCGCAG